>NZ_JAALEC010000353.1:0-1466 GCF_014145205.1 Dietzia sp. DQ11-44 | reverse complement strand
CGAGGTTCAGGTTGAAGGCGAGGCTGCCCAGGTCGACGGCGAGGTCCGTGCCGAGATCGAGGTCGGCCAGGCTGCCGTCCTCACCCGCGATCTCCGTGAGGCTGCCCGTGTCGCCCGCGAGGCCCTCGAGGCTGCCGCCGGGGGCTTCCTGGGCCGCGGCGAGGCCGGGGAACGCGATGGCGGCACCGATGCCGAACGCGCCGACGGCGGCGATCTTGGCGGTGGTGCGGTTGGTGGTCTTCCGGTGGGTGTTCGTCATGTTCTGAACAGCTCCCATCTTCATTGACCCCGATGTCTCTCATCGCGGACACCTCGATCGGAGCGAGGTGCGTCGGCGACCCTACAAGCGAAGTCCGGCGCTGTCAGGGGGGCGAAATGCTGAGTGTTCCTTGAGGTAACACTCCGGTCACCACAGGCGAGGGGGCGTATCCGGCTGACTCCGCGGGTCGGCCGCGAACCGTGTCATGCCTGCCTAGGCTGGGGTTATGGACACCCCCGCGGATGCCGACCCGGTGACGGACGGAGGGCCGGCCGTCGTCGAGACGCACAGCGCTCTCATCGTGCTCTATGGTGACGAGGCTCACAAAGTGCGCAAGCGCATCGATCTCGGGTTCCTGGACAACACGTCGGTCGGGGCCCGCGCAGAACAGAGCCGCCGGGAGGTCGAGCTCAACAGCCGCCTGGCGCCGGACGTGTACGACGGTGTGCTCGAGGTGCGAGGTCCCGACGGCGAGGTGATCGACCACGTGGTCCGGATGCGCCGACTCCCCGCCGGACGGAGCCTGGACTCGCTGGTGCGGTCGCGGGCCTCGGGGACCGGCCGCTCCGACGATCCCGACCTCCTGGCGGGGGTGCGGGAGGTGGCCCGGCAGCTCGATCACCTCCACGCCGCGAGTCCCCGCTCGGAGGAGATCGACGCGGTGGGCACCGCGGACGCCGTGGCCGGGTTGTGGCGGGAGTCGATCGGCCACCTGCGGCGTCTGAGTGTGGGCGAGGACGCACCGGTGATCGTCGACGACGTGGAGTGGCTCGCGGGGGAGTATCTCCGCGGGAGGGAGCGACTGCTGCGGGCGCGAGTCGATGCGGGCCGGGTGGTCGACGGCCACGGTGACCTGCTCGCGGCGGACATCTATCTGGAGGACGACGGGCCCCGGGTGATCGACTGTCTCGAGTTCGACGACCGGCTCAGGTTCGGGGACGCCATGCTCGACGCCGGGTTCCTGGCGATGGATCTCGACAGGGTGGGGGCGCGGGACCTCGCCGAGGCCTTCCTCGCGGCGTATCGGGACTTCTCGGGGGACGACGCGCCGTCGTCCCTCGTGCACCACTACATCGGGTACCGCGCGCTGGTCCGGTCCAAGGTCACCGCGATCCGCGCCGAGCAGTCCCGGAGCGGTGGGGCGGACGCGCGGCACGCCCTCGAGCTGGCGGACCGGGCCGTCGACGCCCTCCTGCGCGCCCGCGTC
>NZ_JAALEC010000352.1:0-6328 GCF_014145205.1 Dietzia sp. DQ11-44 | reverse complement strand
GCCGGCGCCCAGCTTCCGGCGGTTGGCGGGGGGATGCAGGTCGTCGGCGTCGAGGAACAGGGCACCCGTCCGCTCGGCGATCGCGCGGGCGACGGTCGACTTACCGGCCCCGGACACCCCCATCACCACGATGTGCGCAACGGCCGCGGGCAACGGCTCTGCCCGATTCGGCACCGGCCCCGTCGGAGTCGCCACGGGCCTGTCAGATGGTGAAGGCCATCGACCCGAGGATCTTCCTGCCCAGGTCCTCGTCGCCACTGATCTCCACGCCGTTGCCGGGTTCGGCGGTGATCCTGCCGGTCGCCGCACGGACGAAGGTCGGGGTGTCGAACACCAGCTCGACCGTGGTCCGCGCGGAGTCGTCGACGTCCACGAGTCCCGCCCGGCCGGCGACCATCACGTCGACGGCCATCGGGAGATCGGTGTCGGACTCACCCGTGACCCGGAACCGGACGCGGGCGCCGTCCGGGGCGCCGGCCTTCTTGCCCACGGTCCGGGGGAGGGAGCGCACGATCTCGTCGAGGGCGAACCGCCCCGGGCCGCTGCCGAGGTGGTGTTGCATGCCGAGGGCGTGGCGGATGTCGTCCTCGTGGATCCAGCAGTCGAAGACGCGCACGCCCATGAAGCGACGGAACGGGACGCGACCGACGGGGGAGTCGGACTCGGCCTCGAACTGCTGCGGGGTCATCTCGGCGAGCTGTCCCGTGCGCTCGGCCACCGCCTCCCGGAAGTCCGCGAACGCGTCCTCGACCGCCAGCGGACGGGCCTCCTGCACGAACTTCTCGTTGAGCTCCCCGATGGGGTTGCGGACGTACTCGTCTGCCGAGGGCGGGAGGTCGACGTCCGGTACCGGTTCGCCCGAGAGCAGGTGCTCCGTTCCGGCGATGTGCGCCACCACGTCGCGGACGGTCCATCCGGGGAGGGCCGTGGGTGCGGCCCAGTCGTCTCTCTTCAGTCCCGCGAGGAGCTCGTCGAGGCGCTTCCATTGCTGGATCAGGTGGCGCACCTCGACGGGTGCGCTGCCGGTGGGTTCTGTGGTGGTGGCGTCGCGGCCCTCGGTCTCCATGGTCACCAGGCTACTGCCGCGGTGGGGACGGACCCGGCCACTTGACCGTCAGCGTCCCGCGGCGGACCCCGCGAGGACGACACCGGTCATGAAGTCGTGGAATCGCGACGGCTCGTCCAGATGCGGGGTGTGTCCGGATTGGGGGAAGACCACCAACTCCTTGACCGGGGCGTCCAGCACCTCGAACCACTCCCGGGCGAGGTCGGAGCGGCCCGGGGACTCGAACTCGCCGAGCACCACGAACACCGGGACGTCCAACCGGGGGACGTCCCGGCGGAAGTCGATGTCCTGCAGTTGCGGGTAGAGGACCGAGAAGGTGTCGATGATCCCGCCCATGCCGCGGATCTGTTCGGTGAGGGTGTACTCCGGGGCCAACAGGCTGGCGGGGTACGCCGACGCCGGGTCGTAGTCCTGTCCGTGCGGGAACTCCCGGTACTCGGGATTGGTGGACAGGGCGTCCGGGTAGGCCAGCATGTCCTCGTAGGGGGGTGGGCCGTTGTCCCGCAGGCGCCGGGCGAAGTCGTCCTGGCCGGCCCGCTCGGCCCAGTCCAGGGTCTCGGCGTACATCCTGCGGTCGGTCTCCTGCTGGTCGACCATCTGCCCGGTGCCGATGAACGCGTGGTACTTCTCTGGTGCGCGCTGCGCGGCGAGCACTCCCAGGGTGGAGCCCCAGGAACTGCCCACCAGATAGATGCGCTCCTGCCCGAACCGCTCCCGCAGGTGGTCGGTGACCTCGAGCGTGTCGGAGATCATCTGCTCGACAGTCAGTGTGTCCGTCGGTTCCAGCGCGGACAGGGACTTGCCGGTCCCGCGCTGATCCCACACGGCCAGAACGAAGTCCTCCTCCAGGGGCTCTCCGGACGCCCTCATCGCCCCGATTGCGGTGCCGCCGGGCCCGCCCTCCAGGAACAGCAGCACAGGGGCGTCGCGGTCGTGGCCCCGGAGCATCACCGCCTGCTCGTGACCGCCGACCGGGAGGGTGATCAGCTCGGCCACACTGGTCGGTAGTTCGCGTCCGTCGGGTCCGGTGATCGGGGCGGTCGACGCCGGGCGGAGCAGGGCGACGGCGAGGACGACCACGGGCAGGGTCACCAGGACCGCTCCGAGTGCGCGGAGTCGCCGGCTCGCCACCGACCGCCGGGGCCCGGTGACGGCGCGTCGCCGACGGCCGGCCGCGGCCCCCCACAGGGCGCCGACCGCCAGGGGGAGACCCATCACCAGCAGGTCGAAGCCCCGCCCGACCACCAGTGCCATCGCCCCGTAGATGCTGCCGAGGTAGACCGCGTCGACAGTGGGCCCCTGCGCCGGGATCCGTGCCAGTTCGAAGGCGGTCAGGAAGGCGACCGGTGCCACGAGCGTGACCCAGCGGGTGGCGGAGAAAGCGCCTGCCGCGGCGCCGAGTCCGAGGCAGACGAGCAGCATCGTCACGGAGTGGACTGTGGTGACCGGGCCGCGGGGCAGGACCACGCCCGTCACGAGACCGGCCACGGCGATCGCTGCCGCGACCGCGGCGAGGACGAGCCACAGGGGTCGGTTCGGAGGTCGAGGAGGAGGAGTCATCGCGGGTCCCGGTCGGTCGATCGTGCGAAAATAGCAGATCAGACGTGCCCGGAAGGGCTGTTCGGAACACGAAGAGGTCACGGGTCCGGTCGCCTCGACGACCCCGGCCCCGGCGCCGCTGTGGTGTGCGGACGCCGGGGCCGGCGATCAGGTCGTGCGGCGCGAGCTCAGAGTTCGCGCGCGGGACGGGCTGTGGCCCCCTCCGGGTCGTCGGGGTGACCGACGTAGTGCACGATGCTGGCGACGAGTCCGCCCCAGATCACGAGCAGGAACAGCACCATCATGATGATCGCGGGAGCGTCCATGGCTCAGGCCTCCTTGGGCGTGTGGGTGGGAGCCGGGTTCTCGTCGGGACGGGTGAGTCCCTCCTCGTAGCTGTAGTCGCTCGGGTCGTCGTCGACGCTCGGCGGCCCGTCGAGCTGGCGGGCCCCCCGCCAGGGCAGGGCCGACAGGACGATCGACAGGACGAGGATGGTCCCGATCATGCCCCAGCCCCAGACGCCCAGGATGGCGGCGTCGTATCCCTCGTAGGGCTCGGAGACGAGGGACATGATCTCGCGGATCAGGGCGTATCCAAGGACGATCGGCGTGATGACCGCCAGGCAGACGATCCAGAACGTGCCGACCTTCCACGAGGACACCGAGTTGAGGTGGTCGCGCAGTGTGGGGGCCAGCCGCATCACGAAGATCACCACGATGAGGGCGATGAGGGTGATGCCGACGATGCCGAGGCTGTTGACGAACTTGTCCATCACATCGAGGTTCTGCAGCCCGGTCTCGGTGGGCATGAGCAGGATCGAGGCGACCGCCATCGGGATGCCCACGGCCAGCACCGAGACGGTGCGGCTGCTGCCCATCTTGTCCTGGAAGGACGAGATGACCACCTGGACGATGGAGATGAGCGAGGTGATGCCGGCCAGGATGAGGCAGATGAAGAAGACCACGCCCCAGATGGGGCCGCCGGGCATCTGCGAGATCAGAGCCGGGAAGGCGATGAACGCCAGACCCGGACCGCCGCCGACGTCCTCCCAGCCCGCGCCCGCCGACGTGGAGACGAGGAAGCCGAGCGTGGCGAACACGCCGATGCCCGCGAGGACCTCGAAGGCGGAGTTGGAGAAGCCCACGACCAGGCCGGAGCTCGTGAGGTTGGACTTGCGCTTGAGGTAGGACGAGTAGGTGAGCATGATGCCGAAGCCGACCGAGAGGGAGAAGAAGATCTGACCGTAGGCCGCGATCCACACGCTCGGCTCGGTGAGCACGCCCCAGTCCGGGGTGAAGAAGTTGTTGAGGCCGTCCATCGCGCCGTCGAGGAAGAGCGAACGTACGACGAGGGCGGCGAAGAGTGCCACCAGGAGCGGGACGAAGAGCAGCGCGGTCCGGCCGATGCCGTTCTGGACGCCCGCGAGCAGGACCCCGAGCGTGACGATCCACACGACCACCAGGACGAGCGCGATGCCCGGGACGAAGTCGATCCCGAACCCGCTGCCGGCGCGGAGGAAGTCCTCGGCGAAGAACGTGGCCGACTCCTCGTACGTCTGCCCCCAGCGTTCGTCGACGGAGAACCACGCGTAGCAGGCCGCCCAGGCGATGATCACCGCGTAGTAGACCGCGATGACGAAGGACACCAGGACCTGGATCCAGCCGATCGGCTCGGCGAAGCGGTTCATCCGTCGGAAGCTCAGGGGGGCGGAACCGCGGAAGCGGTGCCCGATGGCGTAGTCGAAGAACAGCAGCGGGAGACCCGCGGTGAGCAGTGCCACGAGGTAGGGGAGCAGGAAGGCGCCGCCACCGTTGTCGTACGCGACGAAGGGGAAACGCCAGATGTTGCCGAGGCCGACGGCGGAGCCGATTGCGGCGAAGACGAAGACGGAGCGACGGGAGAATGTCTCTCTCGGTGTCACCCCACCTTGGGTGGGCGGGCTGGTCATGGTCGGCTCCTTGTCGGGCGATCGGGCGGCGGATCCGCCGGGTGTGACGGAACGACGATAGGTGTGGTCCCCACAACTCCCAACATCTAGTCGGCGGGTTGGGGTTTTGGTGACCATTTCGACGCATTCGTGGCACCTGATCGTGTTACTGGCGGGACTACAGTGACTTCATGAGGACAATGCAGGTGAGACGGAGGGCGGGACGCGCGCTGGCCGCGGCCGCGCTCGTGGCGTCGATGGCGGGGGTGTCCACCCTCGTCGCCACCCCGACGTCGGCAGCCCCCGTGCCCTCTCCCGCCGAGGTGGTCCGCGAGACCGGGTCGTGGTTCGCTCACGGGTACACCCTCGACCTGCGCGCGGACGGGACGGGGATGCTGGCGGCCTGGGTCGGCGCGTTCGACGGCACCAGGGTGCAGGTGCGTCTGATCCCCGCTCCGGGTCCGGCGACGGTCGCCGAGGTGACCGCCGTCGAGACGGTCGGACGAGGGGGCCTGGCGCCCGACGAGCAACCGGGGATCGGCGGACTGGTCACGATCGCCGTGGGCGACGAGGTCCGGACGGCCCACGTCGAGTGGTCGTCCGGGCCGCGCCGTCTGGCCGTCGACCTGTGCCCCACCGACGGTCTCGACGCCGAGATGATGGCCGTTCTCCGGTGCGGCGCCTGACGGCTGTGCCGGGGTGTGGGAGGCGACGGCGACACGCCGTCGTCGGGCGGATCACCCCTGAGAACGAGATAACGATTCGGTAACATGGGTACCCCGAAACCTGAGGTGCCCCTCACCTGTGTATATGAGGGAACCATCAGCTCCGTATTGTGATCGGGCTCACGCGTCGGCCCCCTCGGGTAACCCCCGAACGGACGGCCGTACCCCCTCAAGCTGAGGGCCCCCTCAACTTCCTGTGGCAGTCTGTGCCCTGCGTCGGACCAGCAACTGGTCTCGGCGTGGAGATGTCCCAGACGAAGTTGCCAAGGAGTTCCACACGTGACGATCGACGACCGCGACCTCACACCCCGCCCGCTCGAGACCGGACACGCGGCCCGCCGCCAGGCCCGCGCGCTCGCGGACGACCTGCGTGAGGGCACCGCCTACGCCCTCGCCTTCGGGGGACAGGGGATCGCGTGGCGCGACGCGTTGAGCGACCTCATCGACGGCACCGGGATCGGTCCCGAACTGCAGGACCTCGTCGACTCCTCCGTCGCCCTCACCGAGCCGGTCCACGACGAGATCGCGGTGGTCCGCCCCCACGGCTTCCGCCCCATCGAGTGGGCCAACACCACCACCGGCGAGGACGAGGACCACGGTGACCTCCCCGACGAGGCGTCGCTCTCCTCCGCCGCGGTCTCCCTGCCGGCCGTCCTGCTCACCCAGGTGGGCGCCGTCCGCGCGCTCGCCGCCGAGGGCTTCGACGTCAACGACACCGCCCCCGCCGCCGTGGTCGGACACTCCCAGGGCATCCTCGCCGTGGAATCGGTCGAGACCTTCGGGTCGATCGACGACCGCCTCCTGGCGATGGCCGAGCTCATCGGCGCCGCCGCCACCCTGATCGGTCGCCGCACGGGCCTGTTCCGCCGTGGCGAGGCCAGCCCCATGGTCGGCGTGTCGGGCATCGACGGCGCGCGACTGCGCGCCCTCGTCGACGAGGTCTTCTCCGCGGTCGACCCCGCACTGCGGCCGACCGTCTCCATCCGCAACGCGCAGCGCCGTCACGTCGTGGTGGGCCGTCCGGACGATCTCGAGGACCTGCGCCGTCACTGCGCGGACCTCGAGGCCGA
>NZ_JAALEC010000351.1:0-3259 GCF_014145205.1 Dietzia sp. DQ11-44 | reverse complement strand
GCGCGCGCCGCATGGCCGAGGGCGTGGGCTCGGGATCGACGGGCGTCAGGGCGAGATCCATGTCCGTGATGATGCCCCACCGGGGCCGGGAGGTGGAGGGCCGGTGCTGCGTGGGAGGTCACGGGCGTGCGGAACGGGACCGCGCATTAGTCTGGGCGGCATGCCCGATCCCGCCCGTCCCCTGCGCAGCAACGGCGATCCCCTGGTGTCCGCACCCCCCCGTGGCGCCGGTGGCGCCCACGCCCTGCGCGAGCCGGCTCCGGCGACCGCCACCGAGGACGTCCCCGACTCCGGGGAGGGTCTGCTGACGTCCAACCGGGTTCTCGTCACGGCTCCGCGTCACCGGATCTCCCCCCGCACGCCGGTGTTGTGGGTGATCGAGGGGATCTGGTCGTGGGCGATCCTCGCCGCCCTGCAGGTCGGGTGGTACTTCTGGGGCGACAACGTGATGGGGTTCTGGAACTGGGTCGCGCTGGCCGCGACCGTCCCGTTCGCGTTCATGTCGATCGTGGTGGCGCCGTGGTGGCGCTACATCGTGGCCCGCTGGGACGTCTCGGACACCGCGGTGTGCTCGCGCAAGGGCTGGTGGACCACCCAGTTCCGGATCGCCCCGCTGGCCCGCCTCCAGACGGTGTACACCACCCGCAACCTGTTCGAGCGCTGGTTCGGCCTGGCCACGGTCCACGCCTCCACCGCCTCCGCCCAGGGCACGGTCGAGATCAGGGGGCTGACCCTCGCTGATGCCGAGGCCCTGGCCCAGCACCTCATCGCCATCGCCAACCTGGACTCGGAGGACGGGACGTGAGCGGACCGGGCGCCGCGACCGGGGTGACGGCGGGTCCGGACGACGACGACGAGGCCGGCTCCTCCGTCGACACCGCGCGGGACCCGGGTTCCGACCCGACGGAGGAGGACACCGCGGCCGATCGGACCGACGAGGCCGGACAGGTCGACCCGGAGGCCCCGTGGGAGCGGTTGTCCTGGCGGATGCTGCTGGTGGATCCCCTGGGGATGCTCACCCGGTTGCTCCCGCTGTTCCTCATCTCCCTGTGGCTGGGCTCGAACCGCAACAACTACTGGTTCGAGATCGGCGTCATCTCACTGATCGTCCTCGGCAGTCTGCTGCGGTGGCTGTCCACGAGCTATCAGGTCGGCCGGACCCACATCATCCTGAGGAAGGGCTTCTTCAGCCGCAACGTGGTCACGGTGTCGCGCCAGCGGATCCGCAGCGTGGACACCGAATCGGATCTGTTCCACCGGGTCATGCGGGTGTCGATCGTCGAGGTCGGCACCGGCCGCGCGGACTCCGGGAAGTCGGACGCCGAGCGGTTCCGGCTCAACGCCATCGACACGGCCCAGGTCGAGCCGCTGCGCGACGAGTTGCTCGAGCACCGGCGTGCCCTGGACCCGACGCTCAGCGAGGAGGACGAGGAGCAGTGGGGGTCGAAGTACGGTGAGGACATCTCCCAGTGGCGCGTCACGTGGGCAAGGTTCGCGCCGTTCTCCTTCATCGGGTTCGGCGTGCTCCTGTCACTGTGGCTCATCACCTGGCAGATGGGCGACATGCACGACCGCGTCATGGACCTCGCGGTGGTCGAGGCGGCCGTCTCGTGGCTCGATTCCCTCGGACAACCGTGGACCCTGGTCGGCGAGGCCGTCGCGATCTGGATGGTGGCCGGCGTCCTGGCGATCATCACGTACGCGATCCGCTACGGGAAGTACGCACTCACCGACCGTGGGCAGTTGCTCTACGTCCAGAACGGCATCCTGCGCCGCAAGCACCAGGCGTTGGACAAGGCGAGGCTCCGCGGGGTCGAGATCCGTCTGCCCGTGTACCTCCGGCTCCTGGGCGGCGGCCGGCTCGAGCCCATCATGACGGGGACCAAGAAGGGTGCCGCCGCGTCGACCCTGCTGCCGCAGGCACCCATCAAGGACGTCCGCCGGGTGGCGATCCGCATCCTCGGCGACCCGACCCCCGTCACCGTGCCTCTGCGACGTCACCCGTGGAAGGCCGCCCGGCGGCGGATCACCCGCGGACTCATGCCGTTCTGGATCGTGGCCGGTCTCATCGTCCTGGTCCGGATCGACTCCGGTCCCTCGGCCGACATCTGGGTGCGGTGGGCGATCCCGGCGGCCCTCGTGTTCTTCCTCGCGTTGTCGGTCGACCGGATCAGGATGCTCGGCCACGCACTGCTGCCCGACATGCTGGTGACCTCGCACGGGTCGTGGACCGCCAAGCGGACGGTGCTCGAGGCGGACGGGATCATCGGATGGACGGTGACCCAGTCGGTGTTCCAGCGCTCGGCCGGGGTCGCCACCGTCTCCGCGGCCACCCCGGCGGGCAACGGCGTCTACTCGGTGATGGACATGGACGCCGACGAGGCGTGGGCTCTGGCCGAGGCGCTGACCCCGGGGATCACGGACGTCTGGAACCACGAGGGTGACCCCGACGTGCGTTCCTCACCCTCGATGGGTATCCGGGCGCAGTGATCGACCCAGGGTCGCGACCCACAGCGGGATGAGACCGCCCACCAGCAGCAGCGCCAGGCCCCGCAACCCGATCGGGACCGGCATGTCCCCGCCGGGACCCAGGTTGAGCGCCACCAGGGTGAGGATCCAGATCAGGGCCGGGAACACGGCCACGATCGCGCGTTCGGACCAGGCGGAGGCCACCCGCACCAGGAACAGCGACCACGCGCCGGCCACCAGGATGGTGAACGGGGCCGGGACCGGGCCGACATACGCGGTCAACCAGGCGACGGTGAGGACACAGCTGGTCGCGGCCCCCACCGCGAGCATCAGCAGCGCCACGCCGAGCTCCACGGCCGAGGTGGTGCGCGCGACGGCGGTCCGGCGGGTCACCGGGACTCCCCCACGAGTCCGTCGAGAAGGTGTGCGGTGCCGGGCGGGCACTTGACGTAGGGGCCGTCGGGGTCGACGAGGTCGTGGGCGATGTACCACTCGACCTCCGAGACCGGCTGCAGCACCCCGTTGGTCAGTGCGAGGAACCACGGATCGTCGTCCGTGCCGGGCACCAGTTCCAGCTGGGTCGCGTGCCCGGTCAGTGCCTCCAACTTGGCCGCATAGGTCGCGTCGTCGAGCGGCACCCGGTGGGTGAGTCGGGAGTCCGGCACCGAGGGAAGCTCGGACTCCCCCGCGTGCCGCAGGTGGCCGGGTGGCGCGGGGTGCCGTCGCGAGACGTCCGACCGGGCGGTCACCGTCCACGCCATCCGCCGGGGCCGGTGGCCGGCCTCGTCGA
>NZ_JAALEC010000350.1:0-1013 GCF_014145205.1 Dietzia sp. DQ11-44 | reverse complement strand
GCGGGCGGCCGTGGAGCGACCGGCGGTCGCGGCGCGGGGGCCGATACCTGATCGGTCGCGTTCTCACTCATACCGCCATGGTCACAGATCGCGACCCCGAGAGGTATCGGGGATCTCCCCCGGTTCGTCCGTCCCGGGAGGGGGCCCGCCCACCGCACGGATGTCGTAGGCCACGCTCGCCGGAGTGATCCCGAGTTCCTTCAGCCCGGCCACCAGGTCACGTGAGATCGCGTCCTTGACCGCCCGCGCCCCGTGACTGCCGACGACGAAACGGACGGTCGCGAGGATCCAGTCCTCCTGGAGGGAGACGAAGACCTGCGGTCCGAACTCGCGGACGTCGACCGCGTAGACGCGGCTCATCCGCTGCATACTCGCCATCGCCTCGTCGCTGAGTTGGCGCGTGTGCCGATCGGCGCACGCGGAGAACAACTCGTCCACGACGCGCAGATCAACGTCGAAGGGGAGGTTGACCGAGATCTCCTCCCAGAGGAACGGGAAACCGCGGGAGTGGTTGAAGACGGCCTCGTCGAAGATCACGCCGTTGGACACGGTCACCACCCGCCCGGTGAACTGGCGGCTCGGTACCCAGTTCCCGGTCTCCGATCCGGTCATGGACGACGGGGCCCCCATCTCCATCACCGTCGTCCGCAGGAAGCCCAGCGACATCACGTCGCCACGCACCTCCCCGACGGCGATCCGGTCACCGACCGCGAAGACCCTGCCCCGGAGGTGCGTCCGCTGACGCCGACCATCGTCACTCCGAAGAGCCGCAGGGGGTCGTCCGAGCTCAGGAATCCCACGACGGTGTCGACCATGCCGTCATCATCCCTGCCGGGTGCTCTCAGGGTCGAATATCAGGGTCGGCCCCCGATGTGGAACCACGGCCCGCCCACCACGATGGAGTCATGTCCAGCACCAGCACCCACGACGTCCCATCAGAGCTCCGCTCCCTGTGGCGGACCCGACCCGTCCGGACCCCGGACGACGCCAAGATCGCCGGCGTCTGTGGCGGA
>NZ_JAALEC010000349.1:0-2840 GCF_014145205.1 Dietzia sp. DQ11-44 | reverse complement strand
CATCAGGAGCGTCTCGACCAGCGCCTGGGTGAGCGCGAGGTCCGGGGCGCCGTGGAAGGCGAAGATCACGGCGAGCCCGTACCCGGTAACGGACATGCAGATCACCGCGGCGAGGCGGTTGCGCAGCACCGCGGCGGCCACCGCGGCGAGCGCCATGGGGATCATGACGATCAGCACGACCGGGTTGGCCGACAGCTCCATGCGCAGGCCCTCGCGGGTGCCGGCGAGGAGTGAGACGAACGGGAACACCACGAGGGTCACCAGGATGATCCCGAGGGTGAGCGGTAGGGAGCCTCGCTGGATGCTCGCCGTCAGGCGCAGCGAGAGGGTGTCGAAGAACCTGAGCACCGCGTCGTAGATGCGGTCGGCGTTGCCGAGGGCCGGCGACTCGAACTGCATCCTCTCGACGGTCCGCTGCGCCACGTAGAGCAGGGTGCCCAGCACGTAGACCACCAGGGTGAGGGCGAGCGGGACGCCGATCCCGTGCCACAGGCCCAGGTGGTAACCCTCGGGTCCGCGCCACGGACTGCCGGGCGGGAACGCCACGTCGACGTACCGGGCGATGAGGTTCTCGACGGGCGCGTTCCACAGCCCCAGCACCAGTCCGGAGACGGCCAGGGCGGCGGGAACGGACAGGAACAGCGGGCCCGCCGGACGGGAGGCGGCGACGGCGGGGCTGATGCCGTCGGGGAAGGACCGCTTGGACCGGAAGGCGCCCATGACCAGGCGTGCGGTGTAGGAGAAGGTGAGGACGGACCCCGCCACGAGCCCCGCGGTGACGACCAGCGACGGCATCCCGTGCAGTCGCTCCTCGGACAGGACCGTGGCGAACGCGGCCTCCTTCCCGACGAACCCGAGGAAGGGGGGCAGGCCCGCCATCGAGGCGGCGGCGAGGGTGAAGACGAGTGCGAGCGCGGGTCGCTTCCGCCCGAGGCCCGACAGGTCGCGGATCTCCCGGGTGCCGGTGGTCTTGTCGATCACGCCGACGGACATGAACAACGCCGACTTGAACAGGGAGTGAGCGAGCAGCATCGTCAGGCCGGCGAGCATGGTGTCTCGCGACCCGATGCCCACCAGGACGAGAAGGAACCCCAGCTGGCTCACGGTACCGAACGCGAGCACGAGCTTGAGATCCGTCTCGCGCAGCGCGCGCCACCCGGCCATGAGGAGCGAGACCAGACCCAGCACGATGAGCGGGAGCTGCCAGGTGGACGAACCGGACAGACCGGGGGTCATGGCCGCGACGAGGAAGACTCCGGCCTTGACCATCGCGGCGGAGTGCAGGTAGGCGCTCACCGGCGTGGGGGCCGACATGGCGCCCGGCAGCCAGAAGTGCAGCGGGGCGATCGCGGACTTGCTCCCCGCACCGATGATCACCAGGACCAGCGCCCAGTGGATGAGCGGACCCGACGGTGGCGACGCGACGACGTCGCTGATCAGGTAGGACCCGGTGGCCTGGCCCAGGATGATCAACCCGACGAGCATCGCCAGACCGCCGAGGGTGGTGACGAGCAGGGCCAGGGTGGCCGCGCGGCGGGCGGAGGCCCGCGCCGCGTAGTGGCCGACCAACAGGAAGCTCAGGACGGAGGTGATCTCCCAGAAGATGTAGAGGAGGATCATGTTGTCGGCCACCACCAGGCCGAACATGACCCCGGCGAAGGCCACGAGCTCGGCGGCGAACAGGTGCAGGCGGGGTTCGTCGTCCTTGAAGTACCAGGTGCAGTAGACCAGGACCAGGGCGCCCACGCCCAGGGCGATGAGCGCCAACAGCGCCGACAACGCATCCATCCGCAGATCGAGCGCGAGGTGGATGCCGGGTGCCCACTGGACGGACTCGGTGGGGACGCGGCCCAGGTTGGCGGCCACCCACACCGCTCCCGCCGCCGGCACCAGGGCCAGTGCCAGGAACGCTCGGCGACCGAACCTCAGGACCAGCGGGACCGCGAGCAGGGCGGCCACGGCGTGGGCCGAGAGGATCGCGATCACCGGCGGCTCCTCTCGTCGTGTGGACCGGAGAACGACGCGCGGACGCCCCCGCCGGAAGAGGGCGGGGTGTCGGTGGTCGACCAGGGTCGGGGTTCGCCGATCACTTTACAGAAAGTGACCGACAGGCCCTCTCTCAGCGCAGGTGGAGGAGGGTCGCCGCATTCAGCAGCGCGGCGATCGAGGCCTCGCCCGGGGACTGCCCGAAACCCATGGCCCACGTCGCGCGCCGCCCGCAGGTGGCCTGCAGGATCGTGCACCAGGACTCGGTCCGGTCGAACGCGTCTCCCTCGTACTGGTGGAACCGCTCGATCTCCACGCGGGCCCCGATCCTGCCCAGCATCTCGGACATGGCGGTGAGGTCCCCGCAGGACTCGGTGGTCAGGCGGTGGGCGGTGAACTCACCCGGGGCTGCAGGATCACGGGTGGCCAGGATCGCCTCGTACGCCGTGATCCCGCGGCCCAGCGGACGGCGCGTGAGGTCGGCCAGGTGGAAGTGGTCGGTCGACGGCGCGTAGGTGTCGACGAGCGTGCGCCAGTCCAGTGCGGCCGCCTCGTCGGCGAAGCCGCTCGGCAACCGGCGACCGAACCGCTCCGCGAACGGGCAGGAGGTCGTCCCGGTGGGGGAGGAGGTGGTGGCGTACATGGTGTTCTCGTCTCAGACGTCGGTGCGGGGACCGACGGAGATCGAGCAACCACGCAACGGGGGTGCCGGTCTTCAGGCCCCGTTACGTCCGGTTACTACGAGAATCTTCCGCATGACCGAGAACTGTAGACCGCGCAGGCGTGCGGCGGCAAGCGGACGTGACCGGGTTCTCTGTTCGCCACGGTGCGTCCGGCGCCCGGCCGGTCCGCGC
>NZ_JAALEC010000348.1:0-3385 GCF_014145205.1 Dietzia sp. DQ11-44 | reverse complement strand
CGCGAGCCCGACGATCCACAGGGGGGCGAGGCGGCGACGGGACTTGGGCTTCTCCTGCGGGGCGGTGAGAACGGACGACTGCTCCCGGAGGTCCTCGGCGTGCTGCTTGGCGTCCGCGGCCAGCTTGCCCAGGATCTCCGCCTGTTCCGCGCGGCGGTCCCGCAGCACCTGGATACCGCGGCTCGCGCCGAAGAGGGCCAGGCCCGCGGGCCCACGGGTCGCGGCCACGGCGGCCTCCCCGAGGAAGCGGGGATCCTTGAGGTCGAACGCCTTCCGGGCGGCGGTGCCGGCGTTCTTCAGGTCCTTCTCGGCGGACTTGATGGCCTTACGCTCGGCGGCGCGATCGCTTCGTGTGCTCATGGGTAGATGGTGGCACAGCCCTCGGACAGCGACCACCACCTCGCCGACATCCACCGGGACCGCGTGGCAGGATGGTCGTCGTGAGCATCGCAACGCAGAAGGCAACCATCCACACGAACAAGGGCGACATCGTCGTCGATCTGTTCGGCAACCACGCCCCGGAGACGGTCGCGAACTTCGTCGGTCTGGCCGACGGGTCGAAGGACTACTCCCAGGCCAACGCCAAGGGCGAGAAGTCCGGCCCGTTCTACGACGGTTCGATCTTCCACCGCGTCATCTCCGGGTTCATGATCCAGGGCGGCGACCCCACGGGAACCGGCCGCGGCGGCCCGGGCTACCAGTTCAAGGACGAGTTCCACCCGGAGCTCCAGTTCACCGAGCCGTACCTGCTGGCCATGGCCAACGCCGGCCCGGGGACCAACGGTTCGCAGTTCTTCGTCACCGTGGGCCCGACTCCGCACCTGAACAACCGGCACACCATCTTCGGGAAGGTCGCGGACGCCGACTCGCAGAAGGTCATCGACGCCATCGCCACCACCAAGACCGGCGCCATGGACCGCCCGGTCGAGGACATCGTGATCGAGTCGATCGAGATCTCCTGACTCCTGATCTCCTGACTCCTGATCCACAGGGTCGTGGCGACACGGCCCGGCCAGCGGCGCGGGCACCGGAACACCGGTCCCGCGCCGTCGGTCTATCCACGACGATCCAGGAACGGTGACAGCACACCAGCCCATGACCACCCAGACGCACAGCGGCGGCGCCGTCTCCCGCTTCTTCCGACGCCAGCCGGTGACCGCGTGGCTCATCACCGCCAACCTCGCGGTCTACGCCGCCACGGTCGCCCAGTCGCGGAGCATGCTCGGCAACCACACCTCGGCGCTGTTCGAGGCCACGGCGCTCTATCCGCCGCTGGTCGCGGCGCGGGACGAGTGGTGGCGCCTGATGACCTCGGCCTTCCAGCATTTCGGGCCGATGCACCTCCTGCTCAACATGTACATGCTGTGGATCCTCGGTCTGGGCATCGAGCGCAGCATCGGACACGCCCGGTTCTTCGCGCTGTACCTGGTCTCGGCCTTCGGCGGCTCCGTCGCCGTGATGTTCTACGGCCAGAACGCGCTCACGGCCGGGGCGTCCGGCGCCATCTTCGGCCTCATGGGTGCCTACGCGATCGTCGCGATGTCGATGCGCCTCGACGTCAAGGGGATCGGGATACTGCTGGTGCTCAACATCGGCGTGAGCTTCCTCGTTCCCGGCATCTCCCTCGCCGCCCACCTGGGCGGCCTGGTGGTGGGCGCGCTCGGAGCGCTCGTCCTGGTGGTCCTGCCCCGTCGACTGCCGGGACGGGTGGGCCGTGGCGGTCGGGAGACCGTGTCGTGGCTCGCCTACCTGGGACTGGTGGCGCTCGTCGCCGTGGCCGCCTGGTACGCGGCCGACACCATGCAGTTGGGCTACGTCCTCAGGCGCTAGATCCCGGGCCGCCAGCTTCAGGACCGCCGGGCCCCGGCCCCCGGGTCCCCCCGAATCCCAGGCCCACCAGCCTCTCCCTCACCTCACGCGGATCGGTCCCCAGGTCTCCCCGCGTGAACACGTCGAGCTGCTCCCGCCCCCGGTCGTCCACGTACTCCAGTCGCATGAGGTGCTGGCGCACGCCCCATCTCGCGACCCCGAGCGCGCGCGCCTCGACGACCTGCGCCGGCGGCACGAAGACCACGCCACCGAGCTTCTTGATCGCGAGCTGCCCGTCCACCACCTCTATCCGGGGACGCCGCATCAACTGCATCACCCCCGCGGGGACCACGAGCAGCGCCAGCAGCCCGGTGAGGATGAGCCCCAGGGGATCCCGGTTGGTCAGTCCCACCACCACCGCACCGACCCCGAGGGCGATCTGCGCGGCCGGCCACAGGGTCCCCGGGCCCCACGACGCGGCCTGGTGTCCGTCGGTGGACGCCGTTGTCTCACTCATCCCGCCATCCTCCCTTATCCACAGGCGGAATCCACAGTGTGGATGAATCACACGGGTGGAGTTCGATCCGCGTTCGAGAGGGCAGCACCCCGACCTGCGGCGTCGTCCTCGTCGTCGTCGTCGAGGGTTTATCCCCAGTGTGGAGGGAGTTGTCCACAGCCTGTGTGCGCGGGCGCGGGCATCGCTAACACCGGTCACTTCGCCGAATACACCACCGTGACCTGCATGGATGTCAATTCGATGAGAAAATGCAGGTCACCCCCCGCGTCGTGCGGGGGGTGACCTGTGAATTAAGCTGTGGAATGCGGGGAACGGGGTTCCGGTAGAACGGGTGTCAGCGCCAGTTCATGGTCATGAGCAGCCCGACCACGGCCAGCCCGAAACCGATGGCGAAGTTCTGCCAGGTCTCGAGGGACTGCATGAACGGGATCCGCTCACCGGCGATGTAGTAGGTCACCAACCACGCCAGGCCCAGGATCATGAGACCGAACATCACGATCAGGTACCACTGCGCGGTGGGCGTCCCCTTGACCTTGACGGGGGTGCGGCTGACGGCCGCGTCGGTGTACTCGGTCTTCGACCGGACCTTTGACTTGGGCATGACGTCCTCGCACTGGTGGGGCTGATCCAGGCCACTCTACCAAGACCCGCCGGGGACGTTCATCCCGACGACAGCAGTACGCTGCATCTATGCGCATCCTCGTCGTCGACAACTACGACAGCTTCGTCTACAACCTGGTCCAGTACCTGGGACAGCTGGGCGCGACGTGCGAGGTGTGGCGGAACGACGACGAGAGACTCGCCGGCCCGGACGGCGGCTACGACCCGGCGTCGCTCGCGGGCGTGGTCGCCGAGTTCGACGGCGTCCTGCTGAGCCCGGGCCCGGGGACGCCGGACCGGGCGGGAGCGACGATCCCGCTGATCGGGGTCTGTGGGCGCGCGGGTGTCCCGGTGCTGGGCGTGTGCCTGGGACACCAGGCGATCGGCGAGGCCTTCGGCGCCACGGTCGACAGGGCCGCTGAACTCATGCACGGCAAGACGAGCCGGGTCACCCACGAA
>NZ_JAALEC010000035.1:0-6452 GCF_014145205.1 Dietzia sp. DQ11-44 | reverse complement strand
AGCGCCCGTGGCTCCGGCAGCGGCGGCGCCGATGCCTGCGGCGCTGCCACCGGACACTGAGGCAGACACCGCCGGGGCGACGACGCGCATCAGCGCAGGCAGTACGAGGCCGGCCGCGGCCAGCAGCAGCATCGAGGAGACCGCCTCCATCATCGACGGCTGTTCTGTTCCCGAGCTGAGCCAGAACGCCACCAGATACAGCAGTGTTGCCACCGGCTTGAACAGCAGCGCCGCGACGACGAACCCGATCATCGACTTGAAGGCCTGCTTGCCGGTGCTCAGCGCGAACGACGCTGCCGCCAACGGCAGCAGACCCACCACCACCACCAGAAGGCCCTCGCGGATCACTAGCGCCAGCATCTGCGCCAGGGCACCCAGCAGCGCGAACACCACCAGGATCAATACCGCGGCCGGCCCGAGTCCGGTCTCCTCGTCGATGAGCGCGACCGCGTTGATCTTGGCCTCTGGATCCCCGCCCAGACCGTCGGTGAGCCACTGCGTCGAGACCAGGTCGGTGGCCATGTGCAGCGACATGATCACCGCCGGCAGCGCGGCCCCGGCGAGGATGAAGTTGAAGACGAGCTGCCCGACGTCCTCGAACCCATCACCCAATCCGCGGTTCCGGGCGACCGCCATCCGTGCCCCCGCAATGATCAGCGACACCACGAACAGCAGTACCTGCGCCCACAGCGTCAGGTTGAATACGCCCGCCACTGACGACTCGAAGTCTGCTCCCGAGAAGGGTGACTCCTTAATCCACATCGTCATGATCAGCGACAACGCCTGAGCATTTCCCTCCAGGAGGGACTTGACGAAGTCTCCGATCGGGTCGCCCCAGAAGCCGGACGTCACCGCCTCGATCGCATCGGTCGGATGAAGGGCTGCACCGGCGGTGTTGCATGCGCCAGAGACGACGCCGCGAGCGGGGGCGGTGAGCGTTTCACGCAGTCCGCCGGCCTGAGCCGACTCCCTCAGCCACTCATGGGCTCCGGTGCCGGCGAACAATCCGCCGTCGAGCACATCACCGTCGAGATCGCCGTTGCGGCAGTCCTCGTAGAACGACTGGAACTCATTCTGGTCCGTGTCCTGAGCAGCAGCCGGTGCAGCGAAGGCAACCGAGGCCAGGACCGCGGCTAGTAGCGCGATTGCGAGCTGCTTGAGGCGTGTCAGATCCACAGCACCCACGACCGATCCAGCTCTTCCAGGGGCGGCAGCGAGCGGCCGGAGACGATCTCCCACTGTTCGCCAGTCCACGACAGGGACACGCGCATCACCGGGTGTTCTGTTGCGCTGACGTCGATGGTGTCGACCTGGCCGACGGCCTCAGACACCGACGGCATCGCCGCCTCCACGGTGCAGAAGTCGGGCGAGCAGTGACTGAAGCGGAACCACCGGGGCGCCTGAAACCCCTCGGCTGCCTGCATCGCCCGCCCCTGGGTGGCCGCGCCACGTGTGCGCAGCTCCTCGAGCAGCTCCGGGTCTTCCGCGACGAGATCAGGCGCAAAGCGCTGCATGAAGTCGGCGTAGACCGGTCCCATCTCCAGCCCCAGACCGATGTAGTTGGCTGTGAGCAGTGCCGCGCCGACGGGAGAACGGGCGTACCCGGTCATCACGCCTCGCTCCACCGCTGTCGGGCCATCCGAGGACGAGACCATCAAGGTGGTCCCGCTCGGGACACGCTGAAGCGCTAGACCCGCTGGCGCCGCGACCGGCTCGGTCCCGCCGGGAAACGCGCCCGCCTGGCCGGTTTGTGCAACGGGCTCACCTTCGGGAGCGTCCACGACTGTCACTTGCCGGCCCACGAGGTCGCTGACCACCCGCCCTGGCTGCTCCGCAGGCGCCGTGGTCGGTGACGCAGTGGGCGTGGCCGGCGCGGGTGCCGCCTGGCCGCTTTGCTCATCGGTTCCGCTCATGGTGATGACCAGGACCAGCACCGTCAGAGCGACGATCAGCACCGCTGCGCCGCTGATCCATGCCTTCTTTGTCATTTGCTGTCCTCATCCCAGGTCGTGAAGCCGTCGAGGGCTTGGATCTCGGCCGCGTCGATGTCGTCTTCCTGCGTGGGAAGCACGAGCTTCCAGTCCGCCCCTGTCCACGCCACCTGCACCGGGTAGGCCGTCAGCAGGGGCTCCTGTTCTCCCGGCGCAGGCGGGGTCGATGTAGCCAGCAAGACGATCGCCTTCTCGGGCGAGTAGTCGGTGACCTTGAACGCGGTGAAGGTGGCGGCCACCGAGGGATCGACGGCGCCCGACACGCTCATCAGCACACGGGTTTGCGCCCACTGGTCCCGGCCGGGGCCGGGAGCGGTGACCGTGCGCACGACTTCGGGCCACGTGGAGTCGGGCGCCGTCGCCAGGGCTGCTTGCCCGTTCGCCGCCGCCAGAGCCGCGCCTTGCGGGGTATGGCTGTACCCCTGGGGCGGAGACGTTCGCGCCGGCCCGTCGGCGCGGGAGGTCGGCACCTTGAGTCCGGCTACGTTCCGCCACGTCAGATCGGCCGGGGCAGAAGCGGTGTCCACAACTGGCGGCTGCTCGGTCTGCTCATCGTTTGAGCAGGCGGTGTTCGCCGTCAGCAGCAGCGTTACCGCCGCAGCGGTGAGAACGCATCGCATCTTGGACAACAGGGGCTCCTTCTAGATGAATACGTCGGCGATGTGCCCGGCGGAGGCCACGATCAGGCATCCGAGGAGGACTTTGATCGTGATGGCCTGGATCGAAGGGCCGTACTGGTCGACTAGGCGGTTGTCGATCGTCAGCAGAGCCCCGATCGCCATAACGCCGGCGACCACGACGGCGGTGGCTCCCCACTTGACCCAGCCGACCGCCTGGGAGAACCGGGTCATCGCCTCGGCTGGAGGGCCGACAGGGCTGGTCGGAGGCAGCACTACCGCCGGGTCCTGCGCCAGCACGGTCACCACGTCGGTGAGCACGGCGGCTAGGAGACCAGGGCGTTGACGATGGGGCCGGCCAGCATGATCAGCAGGCAGCCACCGATGATCCGTGCGACCGTCGTCTGGACCTCGTCACCGTTGCCGGCCCGGCGAGCCATGATGAAGTAGGCACCGGCAGCCATTACGCCCATGACGCCGAGCGCGATGCAGCCCCACATGAAGTACGCCAGGGCGGTGTCGACCTTCTCACCGGCACCGGGGATCTCCATCGGCGACAGGTTCTCGCCGACGGCGATGATCTGCTCGGCCACCGGGGCGGCGGCGTGAATCGTCTCAACAAACATTGCGTTCTCCTTGGATCACAGAGGGGCTGGGCAGGGGGATCATTTGTCGGCGCGGCGCGTTCGCCACTGCTCGCCCGCGGCAGCGAAGACCTCCGCGGCAGCGGTGGCGACCGATTCCGGGACCGCGTCGGTGGGCGCTAGCGGACGGGCGAATCGCTTAGCCGGTGGCGGGGTGTAGTCCGGGGTCCACTGCGCCAGCTCGGTCGGCTCCGAGGTCAGCAGCTCGGGAACCCAGTCGATGTGCCAGCTCGCCCCGGCAGCGGCGGCGACGAGCTCGCGTCGGCGGGACAGTGTCAGGTCCGGTTTGCCGGGGGCTGCGGCGACGGTGACCAGGCCCAGCAGCGAGCAACCACCGACCTCTCCTGCCTGGTGCTGAAGGCACAGCCGGTGCGCTGCATTGAGGCCGACCGTGTGCATTCGTGCGACGACGACGACGAACGGCGCTTTCTCGGCGGACGGCCAGCCTCGCTGACTGTCTGCGGCCGGCGCCCACATGGATTCCAACGTCGACACCCCGGCACCGCCGTGGGCGCCGAGCAGCCAGATCACCGGGGTCCGGCTGTCGGCGGGGCGCGGAACGGGTGCGTCCCACACCGGTGCGCGATCCCCTTCGGCTGGCACAGCCAGCCACCCGGGCACAGCCTTAGATGTCGGGTGCGGAAGTTTGTGGGCGCTGGTCATGCTCGCCTCCTTCGTCTTGTCCCTTGCGGGCGTCACGCGGTCACCGAGGCCAGGGCCTCGGAGAGTCCGGCGATGTCGGCGGTCTGCGACTTCGCCGGCAGCTTGGACAGCTGGTCGTCCCCGGCTCCCGACCGGATCAGGGCCATGCGGTCGGCATCCGTGGAGTGGCTGATCTCGCTGACCGGCTCCATCCCCCGGGCAACGGCGAGGTCGTTGGCCGCGGCCAGCGCCCACTGCTGGGTGATCGCCGCCGGGGACTGCCCTGATGCCGTAAACGGGGTGCGGTCGTACATGCCGTGGGCGTCGATCGCGTTCCAGGTCTGGGTCTGGGTCGCCAGGTCGACCAGGCCCGTCGTGTCGGACACCGTGTGCTCGATCTCGCCGATCACCCGCTGCAGACCGGAGTCCACGGTTGCGGGAGTGATGACCTCAGACGCCGCAACAGCGAGCTGGCCCACCAGCACCGCTGCCGCCGCTGCCGGGCTCGCTGCGCCGGCCACCGCGATCTGCGCGATGTTCTCCGGCGTCAGGGTCTTCTTCGCCACGGTGATCGACGCTCCGAGCGCCATCCCGGCCAGCTTGGTCCCGGCTTCCACCAGCAGTGCGGTCGGATCGGTCGGGTTCTGCACCTGGGTCGGATCGGAGTAGCGCGCCATCCGCGACAGCGTGGTGTTGCCCCGGCTGGCCGGGGCGATGGTGAAACCACTTCCGTCGGAGTACTCCACGTCTTCGGCGATGGTCTCTGCGGCCGTGAACAGCACCGACTGCCCCGCCACGGTGGCGACGTTGACCAGCGCACGGATCGGGTCTCCCCCGGTCTCGCTCTGTCCGGCGATGTTGGCTACGACCTGGAACAGATCGGAGTCGGGCGGGGTGTCGCACGCCAGGTCTCCGGGGACGCAGAACGAGGCGACTCGATCGGCCACCGCACCAAAATCCGGTGCCGACGTGTTCGGGGAGATTCCGCGCCCCTCCGGCCGCGGAGCACCCTCGCCCACGCTGATCGCCGACACCGCCGCACCCTCCGTGCCCGGCACCGCCCCCGGAGTCGTCCGGGACGAGCCCTCCTGGAAGATCGGGGCGCCCTGAGCACGGGTGGGATCACTCATCAGCGCCGCACCGGCGAACTGCTCGGGAGTGACAGGCCCGGAGCCGGCGCCGATTTCTCGAGCCAGCGCCGAGGCGACCTGGGCGCCCTGGCTGTAGCCGGAGACGAAGATCTTGGTCTCCGGGCATCGCTCGATCGTCTCGGCGATGAGCTTTCGCCCGTTCTCTATGCCGACGGTGACGCTCTCGGCGTAACTCGACTGATCCTCTGAGGGGACGAAGCCTCCGAAGGATGCCGGGTACGGCACGTAGGTGCGGCTCATACGCGCCTGGCCATCGGCGTTAGCCGCTCTGACGGTGGGACTCACCACGCGAGCCATCCATCCCGTGTCCGCGTCGGTCTTGGAGTTTCTCGTTGACTCCGTCGTGCCGTTGATCGCCACGAGCTGCACCAGCGGGCACTCATCGCCCTCGGGCAACGCCACCTCCGAGGTCCCTCGAGACGAGGTCGGGACCGTAGCGGTTGAGGTCAAAGGTCGAGCCGTGGTGGCGGAGGGTGTAGCGCTAGCCGTGGTTTGCGCCTGGACCCCTCCCGCTTGGGCTGCCACTGCCAACGATGATGCCGTGATGACAGCGCCGATCCTTGCCACGTTCCCCGGCTTCATTCGCTGGCTCCTTCAGAGTTCTCTTCGATCGAGACGATCCGGACCTCCCCGTTTTCACGGGTGGTCGTCACGCGCTGGTAGTAGGTCGTTTCGCTGCCGTCAGGAGCGGTCTCGGTCAGCTCGACCACGGCGTCGTCGCCGTCGCGCTCGATATGCAGGCAGTGCGTTGTTCCCCGAGCCACTGAGTCGATGCCCTCCTGAAGAGCATCGAGATTGGTGATCGGTGAATCCTTCGCCAGCAGTGGCTTGATGGCGTCGGCGTCTCTGGCGACGTAGTAGGCGTGCTGGAAGGCCAGGACCACGCCGGCGGCGGACTCTCGGTCGCCCTTGCCGTTGCCCGACACTGTGGTGGCCGACTCGGAGGACTCGCACTCCGACTCGGCCACCACTTCGTCGCCACTCTGCGGTGCGGTGGTCGCCGTCGTGGGGACCGTCAACGTCGGGGAGGCCGACGTCTCGGAGCCAGACAAGAGCGACGACAGCAGCCACGCGCCGCCCCCGATCACTAGCAGCACCGCCGCGACCGTGCCGCCGAACAGGAGCTTGGTCCGCTTCCGGCTGCTATCGCGCGCCGGCGGGGCTTCGACAGCCGAGGGGGTGGCCTCTGCCTGGTCGAACCACTCGTCGTCGGACTCCGGGCCTCCGGCCACGGCTTCTAGGTGGCGGGGTCCGTTGCGGTCGTCAGCAGAATTTGACGACTCCGAAAACCACTCGGGCAGATCGTCGTCGCGGCTCATTTCCACTCCCCTCGATCGGTGCGGCGATCAGTACGCGGGATCAGTTGAAGTGGACCGGGGGAACGCCCGGGATGTTCAGGTTGTTGAT
>NZ_JAALEC010000347.1:0-5070 GCF_014145205.1 Dietzia sp. DQ11-44 | reverse complement strand
CGGCCGGCTCGAGCAGTCCCTCGCCGTAGGGGACGAGCGCCGGCGCGTCGGGCTCCACCATCACCGAACCGAGGAGGGAACCCCACAGCTTCTTGGGCTCCGGGTTCTTCTGCTTTTTCAGGACATATCCGTGACCGGAGACGGCGAGCCGGCTCTCGGCCCGCGTGGTGGCGACGTACAGGAGCCGGATCCGCTCTGCCCTGGAGTGCTCGGCCTCTCGCTCTGCGGCCCGCGCGAATCCGGGATCACGGACCTGCGTGGAGAAGGAGGCCACGGGGCGCGGGGGATCGTCGTCCGTCCACAGGAGCCTGTCGCGGTCCCCGGGCCAGCCGCGGCTCATCCCGGCCAGGACGACCATGGGGTACTCGAGGCCCTTGGCGGCATGGATGGTGGTGATCCGCACCGCGTCGACACCGATCTCGGGGATCACCGCCTCGGGGACGCGGGCGTCCTCGGCGGTGAGGGCCAGCGCCCAGTCCGCGTACTCCCGCAGGTCGGCGCGGGCGGGGTCGGCGGCGGACTCCTCCCACTGCCAGGCGTGCTCGATGACGAAGCGGATGCGCCGCCACAGGTCGCGGCGGCGGGGGGACTCGGCGACCGACTCGAAGACCATGCGGTCGTGGACGAGCTTCTCCAGGATCTCGCCCGGCCGGCGGCTCCGCCGGGACAGGTCGGAGAGGTAGTCGATCCCCGCGGCGACGGGGGAGTCCTCGAGGTGGTCGGGTGCCGGGGCACCGGGGGCCCACGCCCCACCGGCGGCGCGCCAGCGGAGCAGGTCGTCGTCGCCGCAGCCGAACAGCGGGGAACGGAGCGCACCGACGAGCGAGGCCTCGTCGGCGCTGTTGGCCACGGCCCGCACGGAGAGGAGGAGGTCGCGGATCTCCGGGGTGCCGTAGACGATGGACGACGCCTCGGTCCGGAAATCGATCCCGGCGTGGTCGAGGCACTTCTCGATCATGGGCAGCGAACTCCGCGAGGGCAACAGGATCGCGATGTCCCCGAGGCGGAGCGGGGTGTGACCGCCGTCCCTGGACTCGTGTGTCCACTGCTCGCGGACGGCGGTCGCGATCACGCGGGCCACATCGGAGGCCTCGGTCCAGTGGCGTCGTGCATCATCGTTCGCGTCCGGCGGACAGTGATCGGGAAGCTCGGGGACGTCCTCGGTGCGGAACACGAACGGGCGGGGGCCGTGCGCGGGGTCGAACGGAGGCCGGTCGGGACCCGGTTCCAGTTCCCGGTAGTCGGGCTGCACTCCCTCCGCGGCGAGGAGTACTTCCGAGAACACCTCGTTGACCCAGTCGAGCACCGCCCGCGAACACCGGAAGTTGGTGCTCAGGCGTTCGACCTCGACTCCGTCCCCGCGCTGCGCTCGCAGGTAGGTGGAGATGTCGGCCCGCCGGAAACGGTAGACGGACTGTTTGGGGTCACCGACGGTGAAGAGCCTGCCGGTCCCTGACACTGATACCGACCCGGTGCCGTCCGTCTGTTCCTCGGCGGTGAGGAGCGTGGCGAGGTCGAGCTGGATGGGGTCGGTGTCCTGGAACTCGTCGATGAGGATCCGGGTGTACCGGGCCCTGACCCGGTCCCGGACGTCCCGGTCCTGCAGCAACTCGCGGGCGAGCACGAGCTGGTCGTGGAACTGCAACGTGCCGTGCCTGCGACGGTCGTCGGCATGTCTGCGGATGACCGGGATGAGGGCGTCCAGGATGATCGCGATGCGTGGGCGCCAGTGGGCGGACAGGACCTCGGTGCAGATCGAGGGCAGTCGCCTGATCTCCTCTTTGATGGCGTCGACGGTGGCCTTGTCCCCCCAGGCGGCGGCGCGGCCTCCCCGGCCTGCGGTCATGGGCTTGCCGAGGAGTTCGACCCAGGTCGGTGACGCCGTCCGATCCGTGGCCGCCGCCTGCAGGTCCGTCAGCCACGCCTCGTGGCCGGCGAGGGTCTGGTAGAGCTTGTCCGTCTCGTCCACGCAGGACTCGCGCCACCCGGTGATCGACCCGATCGCGGCGACGATCTCGCCGAGATCGGGAGAGTCGGGCAGCTCGGAGTCGGGAGACCCGCCGGAGTGGAGAGGGCCGCTGGGGAGCCGGTCCCAGTCGCGGTGCAGCGCCTCGACCATCTCGCGGAAGGCGGGCGTGCCGACGCCGGCGTCGAGCAGGTCGTCGACGGCCCGGGCCAGGACGCCGGAGCGCGAACCGTCCCGGTCGCCGCCGAACAGGACGGTCGCGCATTCCTGCCACATGGCGTCCACGGCCGTGGCCTCGGCGGTGTCCTGCTGGGCGGTCACCCTCGGCGGGATCCCGGCCTCCAGCGGATTCTCGGAGAGCAGGCGCAGGGCGAACGAGTGCAGGGTCCCGATCGCGGCGGTGTCGAGCCCGGCGAGCGCGGCGTCCGCGCGCTGGTCGCCGGCGTCCCGTCGGTCCACCAGATGGACGCGGAGCCGGTCACGCAACTCGGCGGCCGCCTTCTCGGTGAAGGTGATCGCGGCGATCCGGTCCACGGGCACACCGTCGGTGAGCAGGAGGGTGCTGAGCCGGCCGACCAGGGCGTGGGTCTTGCCGGTGCCGGCCCCGGCCTCGACGAACAGGGTGGCGGTGGTGTCGCGCTCGACCCGGTCCCGGGCGGGTTGGTCGTGGAGCACGCTCATGAGGCTGACTCCGATCGGGTCTCGGTGGTGTCGCCGGCGACGATGCCGACGAACGCGGGGTGGGACGCCAATGGCTCCCGCCCGGACAGTCGCTCCCATGTGCGGTCCAGGTCCGTTCCCCCGAGGAGGTCGGCCAGATCACGGGAGGACCCGCGTCCGCCCTTGAGGGGGAACCAGCCCCGTTGGATGGCGTCGACCAGGTTCCCGACGTCCGAGCGGACCCGGTCCATGACGGTGTCCGAGACGGCGAGGGAGATCTGCTCGAACCCACCGCGCTCGGTGCAGTACCAGTAGCGGACCTCGCTCACCGGCACGTCCCGGGCGGTGGCGGCGGCCGCGGCGTAGAGGGGGAGCTGGAACCGGGTGCCGGACACGGTGGGGTCCTCCTCGCTCGGGCGTTGCTCCGACCCGGGAGGCTTCCCGGTCTTGTAGTCGGTGACGCGTTGTGTGCCGCCCCGGACGTCGAGTCGGTCGATCGATCCGGCCAGGAGCAGGGTCTCCGGTCCGCGGGAGGTGGTCACCTCGAACGGGATCCGGGCCGTCGGTCCCCCGGGGACCTCGCGTCCGAATCCGAGTTCGGTGGCGGTGGGCCGCCAGCCCGCGTCGGCATCGGCGCTGTCCTCCTCGAACCACCGGCCGAGCTCGGCGGCCAGGAGCATCTGCCGCCGGCGCCACAGCGGGGCGAGCAACCCGGGGGCCCCGGTGACGGCCTTCTCGCACTCGTCCCGGAGCGCACGCATGAGCAGGTCCCGGTCCGGACCGGCCCCCAGCTCGAGTCGAGCGGACACGTATCGCTGCAGGATCGCGTGGACCAGGTCGCCGTAGTCGCGCAGGTCCATCTCGATGTCCGCCGCCGGATCGTCGAGGACTCGGACGCGCAGCACGGTGCCGAGGAAGAACAGGTAGGGACTCTGGGCCCAGTCCTCCAGGCGGGTGGGTGAGACCGGTGTGTCGAGCACGTTCACCAGGTCGTTCACCGAGGACACGTCCCCGGTGAACCGTGAGAAGACCCCGAGCCTCCGGTCCCGGCGCATCTCGTGGGCCCGCAGGAGCGGCTCCGGCGCCCCCGGTCCCGCCCGCCACCCGCCGGCCGCGAGTTCGCGCAGGCGCAGTTCGGTGGTGGTGGCCGGATCGGGGCCCAGGAGGGACGGCGGGGAGAGGACGCCGTCGAGGAAGGAGGGGACGGCGGTGACGGTGGGGCACCCCTCCAGGGCCTCCTGCCACCTGGTGGCGTGGACCCGCCGACCGGCGAGGCGCGACAGCGTGGGCAGGAGCCACCGCGACGGGATGCGGTGTCCGCCACCCCGCATCGACCCGCGGGGGAACGAGCACAGGCGTCGGGCCGAGCCCGCCGACAGTGCCAGTTGGAGCACCCGGTAGCGCTCGTCGAGCAGCTCGGACGCCGAGGGGTCGACCGCGCCCTCGGGCAGGAGCGGATCGGGTCGGTGGAGGACGGGTAGCAGGCCCTCGGCCATGCCCACCACGCACACCGTGTCGAGATCCCGGCCGACCGCGTCGTCGATCGGGCCCAGGCTCACGCCCGCTCCCTCCTCGCCGACCCGGTCGGCGAGGGAGTCCAGCCGCGTGGTCACGGCGCCCACGATCCGCTCGCGGGTGATCGCGGGAGAGATGGTGTCGAGGTCGGCGAGCGAACCGACGGCGGCCTGCACGGCCGCCCGGTCGAGGCTCTGCCGGAAGAGCGAGGTGAGCATGGAGTTCACCGTCGCGGCGACCTCGGACCAGGACCGTGCGGAGTCCAGGGCGGCGAGGGCGGACCGGACCTGATCGACGAGGCGCAGCAGAGCCGCGGCGGCCGCCCGGTCGGAGTCGGTGAACTCGACACCGGTGGAAGGGGACACCGCGTCGGGCCGGGGCCCGGACGGATCCGGTTCGATGGCCAGGTGGTCGGCCAGGCGGGCCCAGTCACCGCCGCCGATCACGGGGACACGCGTGCGGGTGAGCAACTCCAGGCGGCGCGACGAGACCGGGGCCCCGTGGTCGTCCAGGATCGTCACCGCCCCCTCGGCCACGATCGAGAGCAGTTCGGCCCGCGGCATGAGGTCCGGGTTGATCCCGAGCAACCGGGTGAGGGACCGGCCGGCGGGCGTGCGGCCGAGATCGGTGGCGGAGGGCCCGTTGACGACGATCTCCGCCTCGTCGAACGCGCGGAGCAGCAGTCGCAGGTAGGGATCCGGCGATGGGTAGTAGACGCCGATCCGGTGCCCCGGTATCCCGGCCGCCAGGCGCGAGCGGACGAACCGGACGACCGCCCGCACCTCGTCGTCCGAGTCCGAGGCGTGCAGCACGTGGGTTCCCGTGACGGCGCCCTCGCCGTCGGGTTCCGCCGCGGAGGCCAGGTGGTCGGCTCCCGTCCCGGGGACCGGCGTGATCCCGCGCGCGTCCAACGCGGCGCGTAGTCGCCG
>NZ_JAALEC010000346.1:0-3937 GCF_014145205.1 Dietzia sp. DQ11-44 | reverse complement strand
GCGGCCGTCGTCATCGCTTCCGCGCCGACACGTGAGCGATGTCGACGGACACCGGCCGCCACGAGATCCCGGGGATCGAACGCAGGGGAGCGAACGGGTCAGCAGCGCGCTGCCACGCGACGGACAGACTGTTCGCGATGAGGTCGGCGTCGGCGGGGTGGGCTCGCGTGGCGACGCGACGCAGGAGCTGGACGTCGGTGAGCTTGACCGTGACCGTCCACGTGATCGTCCCCCGGTCGTAGATCTCGGTGGTCACAGCGCTCTCCACATCGAGAACCCGGAACGCGCCCTCTTCGAGGAGTTCCTCCACACCGCCCGTAGGCCAGATCAGCCAGTTCAGTTGAGGCAGCGGCGGCAGGGTGGGATCGGGCCCCGCCTCCTCACTCGCCGGGTCCTCGATCACCGCACCGGAGAACGCATCGACCACCACCGTGTCCTCACGGTACTGGGCCAGTGCCGCCGTCACCGCCGCCGCATCGACGATGGCGACCTCCGCGGACACAGTGCAGGACCATGTCTCGCGGTTCCTGCCGGGACGGGGCCGCGCAGGCGAGGGTTGCGGGGTGGGCTCAGGCGCGGGCTCGGGTAGGTCGAACAGGCCGGGCTCGACAGTGTCCATGGCAGGTGAGACTACTTCTCCAAACGGGGGCGTCCCAGCGCGCCGCTCGCATCTCGTATCGTCGGTGAGGTGACGCCCTCGACAGATCGCCCCTACGGACCAGGCGACCTCACCGCAGACGAGTTGAAACACGCGGTACTCGACGCATTGGCGAGCGCGGGAGTCCCGCAGACCGAGTTGATGGCCTCGCTGGCGGCCGGGGCTGACTATCAGTCCCCGTGGGAACGCCCGGCCGTCAACCGGCGGCACCCGAGGCGCGAGACACCGGTGATCTACCGTGTCAAGGTCGAGCTGCAGGACTCGTCCCCGCCCATCTGGCGACGCCTGGACCTGCGCAGCGACCTCATGTTGCCGCGCCTTCACCTGATCCTGCAGGAAGCCATGGGCTGGACGAACAGTCACCTGCACGAGTTCGTCCACGCATCCTCGCGCCGGGACCGCGACGCCGAGCACTTCGCCTCCATGGACTACCCCGACGCCGGGGAGATGGGCGAACTCGACGAGGCTGACGTACGGCTCGACGAGCTGGCGCACAGCGTGGGCGATAGGTTCCTGTACCTGTACGACTTCGGTGACAGTTGGTGGCATCGCGTCACCGTGGAGAAGGTCCTGGAGCCCGACGACGACGACGAGATCCCGGATGCGACGGTGGTGGCAGGTCGCCGGGCATGCCCTCCGGAGGACTGCGGGGGGATCTGGTCATATAACGAGTGGATCGCCGGCGGCGACGAGTTCGACTCGGATGGCTGGGGCCCGGAGGTACTCGAGTTCTGGGCCGGCTGGGACGCGGAAGAATTCGACCTCGAGGACGTTCAGCGGCGAGTGGTCGGAATCGCCGACACGCCAGCCACTCTCAGGGAAGTCCAGCGGGACGAGGCCGCGAAGCTGCAGATCCTGCTCGAACGGGTCGGCGACGGGGTCAAGCTCACCGCGGCCGGGTACCTGCCGCCGACGATGGTCGAGCAACTCATGGCCGACACCGGCTGGGACCGCAAGTGGATCGGGAAGAACAATCGCGAAGACCTGACGTTCCCGATCTGGCAGCTGAGGGACTGGGCCCGCGCGCTGGGGCTGGTGCGTAAGTACAAGGGCGAGCTCCGGCCGACCCGCCGCGGTACCGCGTTGAAGAACGACCACCAGGCCCTCACCGAGCTGATCGCCCGCAGCTTGCCGCACGATCGGCTCTACGGCACCCCGCTCGACTGGTTCTGACCCGGCCGGTTCCGCGCGGCCGGGTTAATGCGGGCCGGGGGCGGGTGGCGGACCTCGTCGTCGTCGCCCCAGTTCGGTTCACTCAACCGAACCAGGCCAGAACCCGTCGACACTGGGCCTCGACCTCGGCCATAAGCGTGTCTGCCAACCGGTGTTCGTCGTCAGTGCGCGGGGGGTGCAGCTCGATGGCGGATCGGAGTGCCCCGGGCAGCTCATCGGAGTCGAGGTAGATCTGGGCGGTGAGCACGCTCGGATCGAGATCGTTGGCCTCCGCAAAGGTGATCCAGTGGCGGAGGGTGATCTCGTCGTAGGCGTACCGACTCCCGATCTTCATGGCGAGTCTGCGCTGACTCCGTTGTGGTGAGTACGGGTAGATCGACGCGATGTCATAGAGCGGTGCGAGCCGGGGTGGGGAATCATCGGCGTGAAGAATCGCGTAATTCTTGGCATGGGCGTCGGTGGCGCCGAGCAGAAAGTTGATCGCAAGCGCTCGAACGAAAAGCCAGACGTCTTCCTCGAGGCGGAGCGCCCGCAAGAAGGAGATGACATCGCCGGGGGATGGGCCTCCATCGGCCTGGTACTTGCGCGACGGATGAACTGCGAGAGCTTGGCAGAGGTCCTCCTGATGGACACGGGTCACGGTTCCATCAACGGCGACATGGCGGTCCCACCGTCGGCTGATCACAGCGGGAGTGCCAGCGAAATCGACATAGTTCGTGGCGGCCGTCGGCAAACCGATTGTTCGGACGGCTTGCAGACACAGGACTTCGTTGTACGCCTGGCAGGGGAGATCGGTAACACCGGGCTTGATGATGTGCGTAGTGGGGATCGCGCCGGTCGCCTGATACCACTGGTCTGCTCGTCGGTGGAGAGCGACCTTCTCCTGAGCTCCTGCGAGCGACCAATGCTCGCCGCGGGCCTGCCAGGATGCCTGTCTGCTCGAGATCAGCTCGCGGAGTCTCCTGCTGATGTCGGCGTCAGACATCGGTACGAGGACCCCTTCGTCGAGTTCATCCATCGCATCGGGGCGGAGGAACTGAACAGCGCCGGCGCAATCGCGACCGACAGCGGTGAGGAGGGAAAACGTGTTGCCTGCGACGGCCCCGTGATGGCGGGCGATCTGGACCCGCGCGGCCTGGTTGTCGGGCAACAGTCCGTCGAGGAAGGGCTCGACCCGATCGGGGCCCCAGGCCTGACGGCGTCTGGGCATGGAGAGCGAGAGATTCCGTTCGGGGCCGTCGAGGTCGTAGGAGAACGAGTGCTTGCCATGACGGCCCTCCGTCAACGTCCCCAGTCTCTGTCCAGACAGTAGGACCGCGAGTTCCTTGTCAGGCATCGGAAGACCGCTGAGTGATGTCATCTGCGACGTCGCGTGCACGGTGGGCCGCCCGGATGGCGCGTGCAGCGGCAAGCGCTACTTCGCCAGGGGGGGCCACTTTTGCGGAAGTCAGGACTTCATAATCGTCCGCCGGTGTGTCGACTGCTTCGGGTGCCTCCATCGCCTCGACTGCATCGACCGCCTCGGGCAGGTGCCGCGGGTGGCGGGCCGACTCGGCGGGGGGCGTGTCCGAGTCCGGTACGGGATACGCCAGCCGGATCGTGACGTCCAGAACGTCCATCATCGCGAGCACCTTGCTCAGTGACGCATTGGGAGCGCGCCCGCTCTCGAAGAGGCTCACCCAGGAGCGTGTGAGATGGGCTGCCGCTGCGAGGTCGGCCTGGCTCATACCGGCGGCGAGACGGGCGTCCCTGACCGACGTAGCGATGTCGGTCACAGTCCGGGCCCTAGCGGCGAACGTTGCCATGACGCTCCTGAGGTTCGTTGTATCGAACGCAGCCTAGGTGTTCGGTTTACCGAGCACAAGGTAGTGTGTGCGCTATTTCGAACTTTGCGGTCGTCAAGCACCCTGTCCGGGTATCGGGGAGAGCCTTGTCGTCGTCGCTTTCAGGCGCGCAACCACAGGCCGAACTGTGTGCGTTACGACAGCGTGCGGCCGGTGAGTCACTTAGACGATGACGTCGTTCGTCGCCTCGCGGATGGGGCTCTCGCCGGTGGAGCCGTCGCCCCGCCGCGGAAGATTCACCCAGATGCGCAGCGGCGGCCCG
>NZ_JAALEC010000345.1:0-7145 GCF_014145205.1 Dietzia sp. DQ11-44 | reverse complement strand
TCCCCCGCCGCGCCCGCGCGCCAGTCGGCGGTGGTGTCCCTGCCGAACTGATAGCAGGAGACCATGTTGAGGCCGTGCGCACGGAAATCGTCGACCTCACGCCGCAACAGCGGCTTGCCGGTCATCCACTCGGCGCCGGGTCGGCGGTTCGAGCAGTACCGCACCGCGCCCATGTGTCCGGCCGCGCGGACGGAGGCCGCCGACGGCGGGCCCGACGCGTAGTCGAGCAGCGTGCCGATCGGGACCCCTGCACCCGCGCCGGGGAGTGCGCCGAGCGGTGCGGGGATGGACGACTGGGCACCGACCGCGGGAGTGAGCCCCGCGGCGAGGGCGCCGGCTCCGGCCGCGCCGAGACCGGCGCGGCGGAGGAAGGAACGGCGGTCGAACGTCATGAGGGAACTCCGAGATCTCGGTCGAAGACGAAAGGCGTGTGTGACGCGTGGGATCTCACCCGCCTCACGCGAGTGTGTCACAAGAACATCGCGGCGTCTCCCCCGGCGTTACCACACGGGTGTCCGACCACGGCGCAGGCGCGGCTGGTTGACTGTCACACATGAGCCGCACGCCCAGATGGTCCGCCTCCGACGTCCCCGACCAGACGGGACGGACCTTTGTCGTGACCGGGGCCAACGCGGGGATCGGCCTGGCCACCACACAGGCACTCGTGGCCCGGGGCGCCCGGGTGGTCATGGCGTGCCGGAACCTCGAGAAAGCCGAGGCCGCCCGGGCCACCCTGCCGTCGGGGACGCGTGACCTGGCGCTGGTCCGTCGCCTCGATCTGGCGGACCTCGACTCGGTGGACGAGTTCGTCGCCGGGACCGCGGATCGGGTGGATGTCCTGATCAACAACGCCGGCGTCATGAACCTCCCGCCCTCGCGGACCGCCCAGGGTCACGAGATGCAGTTCGGCGTGAACGCGCTCGGTCACCACGCCCTCACCGGCGGCCTGCTGCCGCGGTTGACCGATCGCGTGGTCTGGCTCGGCTCGCTGGCACACCTCCGCGGGCGCGTCGACACCGACGATCTGAGCATGGACCTGCGCGGATACCGGCCGATGGCGGCCTACGCCAACTCGAAGCTGGCCTGCATCATGCTGGCCTACGAATGGCAGCGCCGACTCGGTCGCGAGGGCGGGGAGATCCGGTCGATGGCGGCCCACCCCGGGTACACCGCCACCGAACTCCTCCGGCAGAGCGGCCGCCCGGCCGCCGACCGGTTCTTCGAGCTCGGCAACTCGATCTCGTGGGCCGGACTGACGCCGGAGACGGGCGCCCTGTCCGTCCTCTACGCCGCGACGGTGCCGGACCTTCCGGGCGCGACCTTCGTGGGCCCCGATCGCCTCGGCGGACTGAGGGGATACCCGAAGATCGCCAGGTCGAGCAGCAGGTCCCGCGACGAGCGGGTCGCCGCCGCCCTCTGGAAGCGGTGCACCGAGATGTCCGCGTTCCGGTAGTCAGCCCGCGGCGGGGTCAGGCCGACCCGTAGGGGTCAGGCCAGTCCGGCCGCGGCCAGTCCCTCACGGAGCCGGTCGAGGTGCTCCGGCGGGCCCTGGAGCAGGGGCATGCGCAGCTGGTCGGAGCCGATCAGGCCCCGCATCTTGAGAGCGGCCTTGACCTGGATCGCCCCCTGCGAGGTGTGCATGATCGCGTCGACGGCCGGGATGAGGCGGGTGTGGATCTCGCGGGCCCGGGGCAGATCACCGGTATCGACGGCGTCGATCATGGCCCGGTAGTCGTCTCCGGCCACATGCCCGACCACCGACACGACCCCGGTGGCGCCCAGTGCGAGGAACGCGAGGTTGAGCACGTCGTCGCCCGAGAACCACAGCAGGTCGGTCTCGGCCATGAGTCGGCTGGCCTCGAACAGGTCGCCCTTGGCGTCCTTGACCGCGCGGAGACCCGGGATCTCGGCAAGTCGCCGGATGGTGTCGGAGGACAGGGCCGTGCCGGTTCTCCCCGGGATGTCGTAGGCCATGACGGGTCGCCCTCCCGCCTCGGCGACCATCCGGAAGTGCTCGACGATCCCGTGTTGCGTGGGCTTGTTGTAGTACGGCGTGACCACCAGCAGCGTGTCGGCGCCGCGCTCGACCATCGCGGCGGCCGCACGCATCGAGTGCTCCGTGTCGTTGGTCCCGCAGCCGGCCATCACCGACACACGGTCACCGACCGCCTCGACGACCGCGGCCACGGCGTCGTAGTCCTCCTCGTCGGTGGTCGTGGCGGACTCACCGGTGGTGCCGTTGACCAGCAGGCCGTCGTGACCGTGATCGGCGAGGTGAACCGCGAGTCGCTGCAGCCCGTCGAAGTCGATCGAGCCGTCGTCGTGCATTGGGGTCACCATCGCGGTGATGACCCGACCGAAGGGATTGTCCGACATGAGCACCAGGATAGGCGGTCCCGGGTGATCGTTGCTCCGAGGCGGTCACCGGTGGCTCCGGCGGAGATGTCCGGAAGCACGTGGGGCCCGTCGCGGTTAGGGTCGTCACCACCCCGTACGCACGACCCAGGAGGACCACATGAATTCGGAGACACCCCCGGAGACCCCAGAGGACCTGGGCAACACCATCGACGGAACGCGTGTCGGTGACGGAAGCGCGCCGGATCCGGCAGCGGATCAGGGAGCGACCGGAATCGACCCGGACGCACCGGGCAGCGGTGGCCACAGTGACGGGCAGAGCGTCGGCCACGGTGACGGCACCGTGTCGACGGGCACGCGCGACATGGAGGAACAGAAGCGCATCTATCAGACGCCGGAGCAGCCGGACCACGCTCTCGGTGGGAGCGAGGGCACAGCCGACGGGATGTAACCAGCCGACGTGCCGCGCTACGGCGTGGACGCGGCCCGGCCCGCGACAGCCCGGCCCGAGGGGAGGGTCAGCGAACCTTGTCCGGGTTGGTGTCGAGGAAACGGCCCAGGGTGTTGTCGACGACGATGTGAGCCACCTCGTTGGTCGTGGCCACTCCCACGCGCAGCGTGGCGGCCAGAGCGTTCTGCAACATGGAAACCTCCCGGCGGGTGATGTGACTCCCGTCACTGACAACTGTCACCCTACGCCCGGGCGCGGGAGACCGTCGTCGTATCAGCGAAAAATCTGGACGACCGTTCTGGACCGGCACCCCGGCCGGAAAGGACTGCTCGAGTGTATTGTTGTTACATCATCTAGCCGAGGGGGCGCCGTGCTCGGTCCACTGGTCAGAGTCCGTCGGTCGGCCACACGCTCGCACACCGGTGGCGGCTGGTTGGACTCCCGTCACTCCTTCTCCTTCGCCCGCCACCAGGATCCGATGAACACCCATTTCGGGCGACTCCTGGTCAACAACGACGACCGGATCGCGGCGGGTTCCGGGTTCGACACCCATGGCCACCGGGACATGGAGATCGTCACCTGGGTGCTGTCCGGTTCGCTGGTCCACCAGGACTCCGAGGGCCACAACGGGATCATCTACCCCGGTCTGGCCCAGCGGATGAGCGCGGGCACGGGGATCCTGCACTCGGAGCGCAACGACGGCTGGCGAGATGGATCGATCCAGCACTCCGATGTCCCGGCCGACCCGGTGCACCTGGTGCAGATGTGGGTGGTCCCGGACTCCACCGGCGGAGACCCCGGGTACGAGCAGCGCGAGATCGATCCCGGCGAGCTGGACAACCACCTCGCCGTCGTCGCGGGAGGTCTCCGCGCCCACGCCGACCGGGCCGCCATCCGGATCCGCAACAGCACCTCCGCGCTGCTCGCCGCGCGACTACAGCCGGGTCGGTCGGTCCAGCTCCCCGATGCGCCGTACCTCCACCTCTACGTGCCCCTCGGCTCGGTCGATCTGGAGGGCGAGGGCGAACTGGCCACCGGTGACGCCGCGCGACTCACCGCCACGGGTGGTCGCCGGGTCACCGCCGGCGCGGACGGGGCCGAGATCCTCGTGTGGGAGATGCACGCGGGGATGACCATGCTCGACGTGCGAGGGCACTAGTCGGAGGACTCGACCGGGTTCGGCGCGCCGTCGTCCTCCTCCCCGGGGATCCGGTGCAGCGGGCCGATCGGCTCGGGTGAGGGCGTGTTCTCGTTCTTCTCGAACTCCTCGGGCGAATAGGCGCGATCCCACTGCCGTGTCACCGTGGGCGGGCGTTCGCCCAGGTCGGCGGAGATGCCCTTGACGAGGCTGTACATCATCACGAAGCCCATGACGAAGAACGGCAGCCCGATGACGGTGATGACCTCCTGCAGAGCGCTGAGACCACCGGTCCCGGTGCCGGCGAGTAGCGTCGCGGCGACGGCGCCCATGAGGACGCCCCAGATGATGCGCTGGTGGACGGGCGACGGGGCGACGGTGTCGTCCTCGCCCGAGGCCATCATGTCGACGACCATCGCGGCCGAGTCGACCGAGGTGGTGAAGAAGATGACGACGAGCAGCACCGCGATCCCGGAGACGAGGGTGGCGAGCGGGTAGTTGGACAGGAACGCGAACAGCGCGCCGGGGATGTCCCCGTCGTCGACCACCGCCTCGACCAGTCCACCGGGTCCGTTCAGTTCGATGTCGAAGGACGCCATGCCGAACACGCCGAACCAGATGATGGAGAAGGCCACCGGGAGGACGAGCACCCCGAAGACGAACTGGCGGATGGTCCGACCGCGACTGATGCGGGCGATGAAGATGCCCACGAACGGCGACCACGTGATGGTCCACGCCCAGTAGAAGACGGTCCACGTGTTCTGCCAGGTCGCCAGGTCGTCGTTGGCCGGGAAGACGTTGTTCCAGAACGCCAGCTCGGGCAGCGTCGAGGCGTAGACACCGAAGGTCTCCACCGTTCCCTTGAGCAGGAACAGGGTGGGTCCGGTGACGACGATGAAGACGAGCAGCGCGACGGCCAGGGCGATGTTGAGGGTGGACAGTCGCTTGATGCCCTTGTCCAGGCCCGCCGCCACCGAGATGCAGGCGATGGTGGTGACCACCACGATGACGAGCACCTGCACCACCGGGGACACCGCGATCCCGAAGAGCTCGTTGAGACCGGCGTTGATCTGGAGTGTGCCGAGGCCGACGGAGGTCGCCACGCCGAACACCGTTCCCACCAGCGCCACGACGTCGATCGTCTTGCCGATGGGCCCGTAGACGCGGTTGCCCAGGATCGGCGCGAAGATCGAACTGACGCGCGGCGGCATCTTGCGCTTGTAGATGAAGTAGGCGAACGCCAGGGCGGGCAGCGCGAAGATGGTCCAGGTGTGCAGACCGAAGTGGTAGAGGGTGAAGGCCATCGCCTCCTGGGCGGCCTCCCTGCTCCCGGGGTCCACCCCGCCGCGGGGCGGGGTGGCGAAGTGCGAGATGGGCTCGGCCACTCCCCAGAACATGAGGATCGTGCCGATCCCGGCGGCGAACAGCATGCCGAACCAGGCCGCCGTGGAGTGTTCGGGCTCCTCGCCGTCGGCGCCGAGACGGACATGTCCGAACCGGCTCAGCGCTATCCACAGCAGGAAGAGCAGGAAGATGGAGACCCCGGCGATGTAGAACCACCCGAGGTTGGTCATGATCCACCCCGAGGCGGTGCCGAAGACGTCCCCCACCCAGTCCCCCGCGAGGAACGTGACCACCACGAAGGCCACGATGACCGCCACGGTGGTGAGGAAGATCCCCGGGTCTGTCCTGAGCCTGAGTGCGCGTGTGATCCGTTCGGACATGGTCTCCCTCGTCTGTTCGGCCGTGCTTGGCAGCGGGTCGGTCCCCCCGGCTGACGTCAGTACGCGAAGTTGTGTACCACGAACACCTTGCCACCGGCGGAGTACGCGATCCCCATTCCCGCCGAACGGTACCCGGGGTCAATCAGGTTGTCGTTGTGGCCGGGTGAGTTCTTCCACAGGTCGACCAGGCACACCGCTCCGCAGTGTGTACCCGCGGCGACGATGTTCTCCCCGTGGCCGCGGTTCAGCAGGGCCTGGTTGTGGTAGACGGCGTCCTGGGCGGCGAGCCGGTCGGCCCACGCCTGCGCCTCGCGGTCCAGATCCGGGTTGGGGGCCAGTGCCCCGAGCCCCCGGGACACCCGGTAGGAGTCGATCTCCCGGACGATGCCCTCGCGCACCCCGCCCGAGACGTCCTGGTAGGCCATCCCCGTCGACCCGACCGCCGCCCACACCTCGGCGGGCACCGCGGCACGGGCCTGGGAGACGAGTCCGTCCACCACATGCTGCGGGATGAACGACGGCAGAGCCTGGGCGGAGGCCGTGGCTCCCCCGCCGCCCATCAGAGTGGCAGAGGTGACGGCGACGGTCGCGAGTGACGCGGTGAGCCTGGAGCGCATGGAGGTGATCATGCCGTCTCGGCGAGCCTGAAGCGAACCGATTGGCGGATGAGGTATCAGTGATGCGTAACGCCCGTGACCTGCGTAGATCAGTGTTACGAATGAGGCTGGAGTGACCGCGGCACCAGGAACAAGCCGGCCCCCGCGAGGACCTCGACGGTCACCGGGAGCGGTGCCACGGCGTCACCGTCGGCGAACGCCTCCACGTCCTGCGCCTCGATCCGAACCGACCTGCACCGCCGAGTGGTCACCCCCCGGAGCCCCACGTGGGTCCCGGAGTAGATCCTTCGGAAATGCCACGCCAGCCGGGGCTTGGAGATCCTGCCGACGTAACAGACGTCGAACAACCCGTCGGACCGGTCGGCGTCGGGGGCGATCCTCATGTCGCCGCCGTAACTCCGGGTGATGGCGAACGCACTGAGGAGGACCTCCGTCTCCACCGTCTCCTCCCCCGCCCCACCGGCGTCGAAGGTCATGCGGAAGCGACGGGGCCGGTACGTCGGGAACTCGATGATCGAGGCCAGGACGTAGCGGAGGGGCCCGCCGAGGATCGTCATCTCGTTGACGCGCCGGTTGACCGCCGAGTCGAGCCCCGCACACAGGACGGAGGCGAAGAGGTGCGGGTCCCCGCCGTCCGGGGTGGCCCGGCCGAGGTCCACCTGCTCGACCCGGCCGCCGGCGACGACGTCGGCGGCGGCCTCCGGACTGTCCAACGGGATGCCGTACTCGCGGGCGAGGTCGTTACCGGTGCCTGCGGGGATGATGCCGATCGGGACGCCCGAGAACGCCTGCGCCTGTACGGCGAGCGAGACCATCCCGTCCCCGCCGCACACGGCGAGGGCATCCACGCCGTCGGCGAT
>NZ_JAALEC010000344.1:0-2692 GCF_014145205.1 Dietzia sp. DQ11-44 | reverse complement strand
GCCGCCGGCCTGTTCGGGCTCGCGGGCTCGCCGGCGACGATCATCGCCGCGGGCATGGCGCTGTCGTTCTTCAATCTCGGCGCGTGGGGCGCGCTGTACGCGATCGGCCCCGAGCTCTACCCCACCAGGACCCGCGGGTCCGGCACCGGCGCGGCGGCCGCGTTCGGGAGGATCGCCTCGATCATCGCGCCACTGCTCGTCCCGGTGATGCTCGGCGCCGGGGGCACCGCGATGGTCTTCGGGGTGTTCGCGGCGGCCTTCGTCGTGGCAGCGCTGGCCGCGTTCACCCTCCCGGAACGCAAGGGCGTCGCGCTCGAGGAGACCTGACGCGACAAGGCCCACCGCATCTCGCGCGAGAGGCCTACCGCGTCTCGCGCCCGTCGCCGAGCTCGCGGATCCTCTCGGTGGCCGCGCGGAGGCGCTCCTTGCGGGCCTCGTCGTCGGACTCCTTGAGCTCCTCGTAGAGCTCCTCGTCCGAGTCGGAGAACTGCAGGATGGCGCGGGGAACCCCCAGGGTCAGGACCAGCGACGGCCACACGATCCACGCGTAATCCCACCCCACCACGAACTGCAGTACGAGGAACGCCACGAGAGTCGCTCCCAGGACCAACCCGTCGAGCGTCTCCACGGTCCTGCCGCGCTTGCGGAGATCCTGGAGCTCGCGGTCCGGATCCGGCACCGCGGGCGACGACGACGAGGCGCGCACCAGCTCACCACCACCCGCCGTGGCCGACTGGACGATCATGCCGTCAACGATGGCCAGCGGCATGCCACCCGGCAGATCGCTGAACGACCCGCGCAGCTGACCCAGGGTGCGCGCCGCGGCGACGTCACCCGAGCGGGAGTGGAACTCCGGGTCGTCGAGGCGGCCCGCCGCGTAGTGGTCGCCGAGAGCGGTGAGCGCGTGCAGGCGCTCGGTGTCCGAGAGCAGCAGATCGTCGGGATCGGTCATGTGACCAGGTTAGGAGGGGGCCGCGCTGACCGCCATAGGTGATCGCACCCATCCACTGTCGCACCCATCCACTGCCCCGGGCCAGTGTCGTATCCGGGTGCGTGTCACATCCGGGAGCGCTGGTGCGTCGAAGGGGTATGAGCACACACCGGAACGACCACGGACAGCGCAAACAGGTCAGCGCGGGGGCGATGGCACCCATGCTGGCGCTCGAGGCCTACACCCGGACCCGGGTCTCCCGCTCCGACAGCCACCTCATCCGACTCCGGGTCTCGGCCGTGAACGAGTGCCGCTTCTGCACCGCCATGCACCGGCGCGACGCCCGTAAAGACGGCTGGGACGACGCCCGGATCGTGGCCGCCGAGAACTGGCCCGCCCACGCCGGTGAGCTGTCCGAGGGGGACCTCACGGTCCTGCGGTTCGCCGACGCGGTCACCCACATCCACGGCGAGGACTCGGTCCCGGACGAGCTCTGGGACGACGTGGTCCGACACCGGGGCGAGTCGGGCACTGGACAGCTGCTGATGGAGGTCGTCACCATCAACGCATGGAACCGGATCGCAGTGGCCACCCGGAAGGATCCGGGCTCGCTCAAGGGCGTGCGCCGGGAGGACATCGATCCCGTTCGCCCGAGGTGACGACGGCCGGTGCGCTCGCCGGACTCGACCGGGCCGCGGTGGACCGGGTCCGGGGACGGCTCCTCGGGGTCGGGTACCGCATCACCGGGACGTGGGCCGACGCGGAGGACGCCGCCGCCGAGGCCCTGGCCCGCCTGGTCGGTCTCGAGGCGGGATCGGCGCCCGACAACCCCGAGGCGTGGCTCACCACGGTCACCACGCGCCTGTGCCTGGACCGGCTGCGGCGACGCAGGCGGGAGGACTACGTGGGGGCGTGGCTCCCCGAACCCGTCGACACCGCACTGTTGCCCTCGGAGCTGGCCGAGCAGCACGACGACCTGCGGATCGCCGTCCTGCTGGCCTACGAGCAGCTCGGCCCCGAGGAGCGCGCGGCCTTCGTGCTGCGCGAGGCCTACTCCCTGCCCTACGCCGAGATCGCCGGCGCGCTGGACGCGGCCGTGCCCACGGTCCGTCAGTGGGTGAGCCGGGCGAGGCGCAGATTGGACACCGACCTGCGTCCGCCGGAGCGTGCACCGGATGCGGTGATCTCTCGGCTTGTCGAGGCCGTCCTGGCCGGTGACCTCCAGCAGACAATCGAGGTGCTCACCGCGGACGCCCGGGTGGTCTCGGACAGCGACGGGAAGGTCAACGCCGCCCGCAGGGACATCGTGGGGGCCCGCAAGTGTGCGTACTTCCTCATCAAGGCGGCGGAGCTGTCCGACGGCATGATCGCTCCGGTCGAGGTGAACGGGGAGTTCGCGCTGGCTGTGGTCTCCCGTGGGGTCGTCCGGGTGGCCCAGCTGGGTGTGGTCGACGGCCGCGTCACGCGGGTCTACTTCCACTCCAACCCGGCCAAACTCACGCGGCTCGCGTTGCCGGAGGGGTTCGAGCCGAGCGCGTGAGGCGGCGGCCCGCGGCAGCCCGGTCTGGGGCTACTCGGGCACCCACATGGCCATCTCGTTCCCGCCGGGCTCCCGGAAGTGGAACCGTCGGCCGCCCGGGAAGGAGAAGGGCTCGAGGGTCACCACGCCACCCGCGGCCTCGACCCGTCCGCGCGCCTCGGCCAGGTCGGCAACCAGGATCACCATCAGCGGTGCCGGTGACTGCTCGTCGTCGTCGCCCT
>NZ_JAALEC010000343.1:0-3998 GCF_014145205.1 Dietzia sp. DQ11-44 | reverse complement strand
CCGGCCCGACTGGCCCGATTGGCCCGACTGCGCGGGTTGACCGGATCTGCCGGACTTCTGGCCCTGGCCGCCCTGGCTGCTCCGGTGGTGCTGGGGCTTGTCCTGTCCCTGCGCGGTCCGCTGGCCGTCGGAGCGCTGGCCGGAGCTGCGCTCGGAGCCCTGACCAGCGGAATCCGAGGTGGGCGTCACGGATCCGGCGGCCCGCCGTGCACGACGCCGCCGCGGCGGGTTAGCGCGCGGTTCGACGGGGCGTTCGGCTTCGGACACCCATCGATGCTACCGGCCGGTGTCGCGTGTTCCGTAAATCGTCGGCGTGCCGCCCGCGGATACGGTCAGGTCAGGTGTCGGCGGGTGGGCCACGGCTAGAGTCCGCGACATGAGCTCAGGATCCGCAGGCCACGCCCTGGTCCTCCGTCACCGGGCCAAGCCGGGGCGGCGGGACGAGCTGGTCGAGGTGTGGCGCCGGCACATGCCGGACGCGGTGCAGGCGAACGACGGGCACCGGGCGTACGTGTTCTGCGCGTCCCACGCCGACCCCGACGTCCTGCTGGTGTTCCAGCAGTACCGCGACGCCGCCGCGGCACAGGAGTTCCTCGGAAACCCCGCGTACCTGGCGTACCTGGAGGAGTCGGGTGACCTGTTGACCGGCCCCCCGGAGGTCGAGGCCGTGGAGCCGCTGTGGTCCAAGGTGGCCGGACCGACTCGGTAAGGTCTCCGCTGTGACAGCCCGCAACCCCCACCCAGACCCGCGCGCCTCATCGGACCGCCACGACGCGGCGGTGTTCTCCGGACTGCAGGACGGACCGGGGACCCCGCCCGATCCGGCGGAGTACGAGGCGCGGCGGGTGCGGCTCCTGGCGGGCGCCCAGACGACTCTCAACGACCACGCGGACGTGGTGGCCCCTCTCGCGGCCGCGTTCGGCGAGGCCGGCCACGAGCTCTACCTGGTCGGCGGAAGTGTGCGCGACGCCCTCCTCGGTCGACTCGGCACCGACCTGGACTTCACCACCGACGCGCGACCCGACACGGTCCGCGGCATCCTCGAGTCCTACGCGGACACCGTGTGGGACACCGGGATCGAGTTCGGCACCCTCTCGGCGGTCAAGCGCGACGCCTCCGGTATCGAGCAGCAGATCGAGATCACCACGTACCGCGCGGACTCCTACGACGGGGTGACCCGGAACCCCGAGGTGGTCTTCGGCGACACCCTCGAGGGCGACCTGGTCCGCCGCGACTTCACGGTCAACGCCATGGCGGTGCGCCTGCACCCCGACGGGCGTCACGAGTTCTGCGACCCGCTCGACGGGATGGACGCTCTGCTCGCCGGGGTGCTGGACACCCCTGCCGCCCCGGAGCAGTCGTTCTCCGATGATCCGCTGCGCATGCTGCGCGCCTGCCGGTTCGTCTCCCAGCTGGGCTTCTCCCTCGCGCCGCGGGTGTTCCGGGCGATGACGGAGATGACCGCCGAGATCGACAGGATCACCGTCGAACGGGTCCGCGCCGAGCTGGACAAGACCATCCTCGGCGACTACCCGATCGACGGGATCAACATGCTGTGTGAGGCCGGACTGGCCGACCGCGTGCTCCCCGAGGTGCCGGGGATGAAGCTGGAGCGCGACGAGCACATGCAGCACAAGGACGTGTACTGGCATTCGCTCACCGTCCTCAAGCAGGCCATCGACCTGGAGCCCGAGGGGCCGGACCTGGTGCTGCGCTGGGCGGCGCTGCTGCACGACGTGGGCAAGCCCGCCACGCGTGCGGCCAAACCCGGCGGCGGTGTGACGTTCCACCACCACGAGGTGGTGGGCGCCAAGATGGTGCGCAAGCGGATGCGCGCCCTCAAGTACTCCAAACAGATGATCGAGGACGTCTCGGGACTGGTCTTCCTCCACCTGCGCTTCCACGGGTACGGCGAGGGGCAGTGGTCCGACTCGGCCGTCCGCCGGTACGTCTCCGACGCGGGCGATCTGCTCCCCCGCCTCCATCGGCTGGTCCGGGCGGACTGCACCACCAGGAACAAGCGACGCGCGGCCAGGCTCCAGGCCAGCTACGACTCCCTGGAGCACCGCATCGCCGAGATCGAGGAGAAGGAGGACCTGGCCCGGGTCCGGCCGGATCTCGACGGCAACGAGATCATGACGCTGCTCGACCTCAAGCCCGGGCCCGACGTCGGCCGCGCCTGGGCGTTCCTCAAGGAGCTTCGCCTGGATCGCGGCCCGCTGGACCGTGACGAGGCGGAGGCCGAACTCCTCCGCTGGTGGGCCGGGCGGAACGACCGCCCGGAGAACGGCGACCCGGCGTGATCGGCGGCGCGGTCGACCGCTATCTCGCCTCGACCGCGGGCAGGGCCGTGGCGGCCTTCCTGGCGCTGCTCGGCACGATCCTCCACACGGTCGGCATCCCGGGCCTCCAGCAGCTCCCCCCGTACCGCATCGACCTGGACGTGTACCGCGTCGGCGGGCAGGTCTTCCGCGACGGAGGCGAGCTCTACGGCGAGCTCCCCCGGCTGGCGGAGGGCGCCGACCTGCCCTTCACCTACCCCCCGCTGGCAGCCCAGATCTTCTCCCTGTTCACCCTCGTCCCGCTGGCGGCGGCGTCGGTCATCATCACGCTGGCCACCATCGCGGTGCTCGCCTACGTGGTGCAGCTCGTCCTCACGCGCACCTGTGACCGCCCCCACCGTGAACTGTGGTGGATCACGGTCGCCGTGATGGCCGTGGCGCTGTGGTTCGGCCCGGTGCGGGAGACGATCGGGTTCGGTCAGGTCAACGTGTTCCTCATGGCGTTGGTGTTGGTCGACGTCATCCGCGGCCGGGGCCGCTGGTGGGGTGGGAGCCTCACCGGTCTTGCGATGGCGATCAAGCTCACCCCCGCGGTGTTCCTGCTGTACTTCGCGCTGCGTCGCGACTGGCGGGGCCTGGGGACGGCGGTCCTCGCCGCCCTGGCCTTCACCGGCATCGGACACCTGTTGACCCCGGACGATTCGGCCCGCTACTGGTCGTTCGCCATCCGGGATCCCGCCCGTATCGGCGGGTTGTCCTTCACGTCCAATCAGTCGGTCAACGGGCTCGTGCACCGCCTGGGTCTGGAGGACACGGCGGCGACGGTGGCGTGGTTCGTGGTGTCCGCCCTGGTGGGACTCGGTATCGCCTGGGTGGCGTGGCGGTTGCTGCGTCGCGGCCACGAGGTCGCCGCCGCGGTCGCGGTGGGGTTCGTCGCCCTGTTCTGCTCGCCGGTGTCCTGGGGACACCACTGGGTGTGGTCCGTGCCGGCCGTCGTGCTCACGGTGGTGTGGGCGGCACGCGCCGCCGGGAGGGACGACGACGACGAGCGCGGCTGGCTCGTCCTGGCCGGGTCCGGCATCGTGGTCTTCCTGACCACACCGCAGTGGTGGTTCCCCCACGACGAGGGGCGTGAGCTCGCGTGGGGGCCGATCCAGCACCTGGTGGGTGACGCCTACCTCGTCTGGGCGGTGGCCTTCCTCGTCGTCGTCGGCATCCGGGCCGCTCGGCTCGGCGACCCCGACCGGTACGGCGATCCGGACACGCCGGCGCTCCTCGTGCGCGGCGGCACCCGCTGACCGAGTCCGTCAAGGTCAGGGGCGGTTCTGTGGAGAGCGGATCGGTTGTCCACAGATTGCCGCTCGGCACTGGTCCGGCCCGGCCGTCCGCGACACCATTCCGGGCATGGACTACTTCTTCGGAGACGGCGTCGGTGAGCCGACGCAATGGCAGGGTGCGCCTGAACTCACCCTCGGGACCGGTGCCGCGGACGCGCTGTGGCTGGATTTCGACGGCGACGGGTACGCCGACGACGCACTGTGGGACTCGGACCTCGACGGGGTCGCCGACCGCGTGGTGACCGATGTGGGTACTGATGCCCAGGCGGTCTACTCGGACGCGGGCGGCCGCGGGGTGTGGAACGTCTTCGCGGGTGGGGCCGGTGCCCTGGCGGCGGGGTCCGTGGGGGCGGGCTCGCTCGGCGCGGGCTCCGCCGGT
>NZ_JAALEC010000342.1:0-5873 GCF_014145205.1 Dietzia sp. DQ11-44 | reverse complement strand
CTGCCAGTCACCGGGAGGTGGACCCGCGGCCAGGGTGGGGCCGGGTTCCTCGCGGTCGGGGGTGGCGGGGTCCGCGTCGTCGGTCCAGAGCGCGCACCCGGTGAGCGCTGCCACGAGGGAGCCCGCGAGGATCGTCGCGAGCCCGCTCCGGGCCACCGCGACCACGCCCACCCCGGCCATGGCGGTCAGCCCTGCTCGACGAGGGCCTTGATCCGCTTCAGGGAGGTCGACACGCCCCTGTCCATTTCCTTGGTGAACGAGGGCTGTCCGCCGAAGAGCTTGTCGGTGAGGAACGTCGAGATGAAGGTCAGGCCGTTCGGGACCTCACGACGTTCCGTGAGCCGGGTGCCGCCGTCGGCGGTGGGCTCGAGCTCGAAGACCCAGATGGTGGTGTTCTCGGTGATGCGGTTGGCGAACCTTCTGCCGGGCTCGAACTCGACGACACGGCTGGTGGTGGGCCAGAAGATCGGGCCGCGCTTGTTGATGTTGAGCGCCCACGTCCCGGCGGTCGTGCGGCCACCGAGGGCGACGACCTTGTGCGCCTGGCTGCTCCACTGGGGGGCGTTGCGGACCTCGGAGACGACTTCCCAGACCCGGGCCGGTGGGGCGTCGATCTCGATCGAACTCTCGATGGCGGCGGGAGCGGACTCGGTGGGCATGGATGGCCTTCCAATGGGAACGGGCTTCGATGGCGTCTCGATGGTAGGGGACGGGGCGCGGCCGTGCGTGTCGTTCGCCCGCCGCGAACACCGGGCCGCACCCTTTGCACTCGTGGGGGGCGAGTGCTAGAAAAGCGGTTGGCACTCGGCTACCCTGAGTGCCAGCAACACCTGAACTGAGGTCGCAAGGTGAGGCGCGGATCTGACACGGTCCGCTCCGTCCGTCGCGGGCGCCGACGCCGACCACATACGTGTCACCCCACACCCGGAGGATGATTCACCCAATGGCAAAGATGATCGCGTTCGATGAAGAGGCCCGCCGCGGCTTGGAGAGCGGTCTCAACCAGCTCGCCGACGCCGTCAAGGTCACGCTCGGCCCCAAGGGTCGCAACGTCGTGCTGGAGAAGAAGTGGGGCGCCCCCACGATCACCAACGACGGCGTCTCCATCGCCAAGGAGATCGAGCTCGAGGACCCGTACGAGAAGATCGGTGCGGAGCTCGTCAAGGAGGTCGCCAAGAAGACCGACGACGTCGCGGGCGACGGAACCACCACCGCCACCGTCCTGGCCCAGGCGCTCGTGCGCGAGGGCCTGCGCAACGTGGCCGCCGGTGCCAACCCCATGGGCATCAAGCGCGGCATCGAGAAGGCCGTCGAGGCCGTCACCGCGCACCTGATCGCCTCCGCCAAGGAGATCGAGACCAAGGAGCAGATCGCTGCGACCGCCGGCATCTCCGCCGCCGACCCGGCGATCGGCGAGCTCATCGCCCAGGCCATGGACAAGGTCGGCAAGGAGGGCGTGATCACGGTCGAGGAGTCGCAGACCTTCGGCCTGGATCTCGAGCTCACCGAGGGTATGCGCTTCGACAAGGGCTACATCTCGCAGTACTTCATGACGGATCCGGAGCGCCAGGAGGCGGTCATGGAGGATCCGTACGTCCTGCTGGTCTCGGGCAAGGTCTCCACCGTCAAGGACCTCCTCCCGCTGCTGGAGAAGGTCATCGGCGAGGGCAAGTCCCTGCTGATCATCGCCGAGGACGTCGAGGGCGAGGCCCTGTCCACGCTCGTCGTGAACAAGATCCGCGGCACCTTCAAGTCCGTCGCCGTCAAGGCCCCGGGCTTCGGTGACCGTCGCAAGGCCATGCTGCAGGACATCGCGATCCTCACCGGTGGCCAGGTCATCTCCGAGGAGGTCGGCCTCTCGCTCGAGACCGCCGACATCTCCATGCTGGGCAAGGCGCGCAAGGTCGTCGTGACCAAGGACGAGACCACCATCGTCGAGGGTGCGGGCGACCAGGGGCAGATCGAGGGACGGGTCAACCAGATCCGCGCCGAGATCGAGAACTCCGACTCGGACTACGACCGTGAGAAGCTCCAGGAGCGCCTCGCGAAGCTCGCCGGCGGCGTCGCCGTGATCAAGGCGGGCGCGGCCACCGAGGTCGAGCTCAAGGAGCGCAAGCACCGCATCGAGGACGCGGTCCGCAACGCCAAGGCCGCGGTCGAGGAGGGCATCGTCGCCGGCGGCGGCGTCGCCCTGGTCAAGTCCGAGGTCGCCATCGACGGGCTGTCCCTCGAGGGCGAGGAGGCCACCGGTGCGAAGATCGTCAAGTTCGCGCTGAGTGCCCCGCTCAAGCAGATCGCCTTCAACGCCGGTCTCGAGCCGGGCGTCGTGGCGGAGAAGGTCCGGAGCCTCCCGGGCGCCCAGGGCCTCAACGCCGCCACCGGCGAGTACGAGGACCTGCTGGAGGCCGGTATCAACGATCCGGTCAAGGTGACGCGCTCCGCGCTGCAGAACGCCGCCTCCATCGCGGCGCTCTTCCTCACCACCGAGGCCGTCGTGGCCGACAAGCCCGAGCCCGCCGGTCAGGCGATGCCGGGTGGCGACGAGATGGGTGGCATGGGCTTCTGACCCGAGCCCACACAGTACGCCGGGCCGTGGCCCGCACCGGAGAACTCCGGTGCGGGCCACGGCCTTTTGTGCGTGCCCTCGGACGGGTCACGGCGGGCCCGACACTCCTGGACCGCGGTGGCGGTCCCGTAACAGGATCGTCATCTTTCCCCCGCTGCGTAAAGAGCCTGTGATCTGCGGTTACGGTGCCGTTTCGCCCATTGTGGTGGACGCGCGTCCTTTTCTAGTGTTCCTGTCAGGCGCCTCGAAGGGTGCCGTGAACGCACGAGAACGGAGAACACCATGCCCGACTTCGGTCAGCTGTCCGACCTCTTCGGAGGCATCACCGACATCCTCGGAGCCGTCGTCACATTCACCGGGTCGCTGGGGGGCGAGGGGGGCATGAACGACTTCTTCGATGCCGTGTCGAGCATCAGCGCCGACTGATCCCAGAGCCCACCTCCAGAGATAACCACCCAGCAGACCCAGGAGCACACCATGTTCTTCCCCGAGTTCGGATCTCTCGCCGGCGTCAGCGGCGCCCTCGGCTATGTCAACGACTTTCTCGGCGCCTTCGGAGACCTGTTCTCCGGCCTGGCCTACTTCACCGGAGGCGACTTCGAGGAGGCCCTCGCCGGCGGCTTCATGATGTGGTGACCCGAGCCTGCTGAGGGCGGCCATGCCCTCAGCACACCGGTGCGGCCCGTGCGATCTCCCTCGCGCGGGCCGCACTGCTGTGCCACGCGCAGTTATGTGGGCGCTTGTCTAGATGAATGTTTATCGACCTAAAGGTGTCTCCGCGGCGTCGCCACGCCCCGCCCAGCGTGAGGGAAAGTTAATGCACTCGATTAAGTCGTTGACTCAATAGTATTTGCGCAGGCAGATCAAGGTGCTAGGGTTTCCTTGCATCTAGTGATCTGGGTCACGAAGGGTGCCCTGGGCGGATAAGGCGTCACCCGGCTGCCGTCGAGACCGAGGTCACACTTGACTTCGGAGCCGCTCAGATTACGCTGACTCTGGCCCCATGAGCCGGGGCACCACTTTCAAAGGGAGACACACATGCCTGACTTCAGCGCCATCAGTGCCGCACTCACCGCGGTCAAGAACCTCATCGACGGCGTCGTCAGCTTCACGGGTTCGGTCACGGGCGAGGGCACCCTCGACGCGCTGGCGGCACTCGGCAGCCTCGGCGGCGAGACCGTCAACTGATCTGCCTCAGATCCTCGCGCTCCGGCGCACCGCCCCGGCTGCGGCGTAAAGCAGCCGACCCCCCGAACATCATCTCGGCCCGGATCCGTCCGGACCACACCTCTCTATAGGAGTACAGCATGGGTATCGACCTCGGTTCCGTCGGCGAGCTGCTCGGCCCGAAGGGTCTCGTCGACCTCGCGGGCGGCCTGCTCGGCGCCGTCAACAACGTCGTCAAGGGCATCGGCTACTTCGCCGGTGGCGACTTCCAGAAGGCCCTCGACGCCGGCTTCATGGCCTGAGTCGTACGGCTGATCGACAAAGGGCTCCGGGCCTCGCCCGGGGCCCTTTCTCGTGCGCTCCCCGGTGTGGCGCCCGCCCACGCGCCGCGCGGGGTGTATCGGATTTTCTTCATATCGGTAACAAGAGGCCGGGTAGCGTCGATAATGTTGACGTGAGCCGCAAGGGTGGTTCCGCGGTTACCGGCGGGCCACCCGGGTATGTCATCCTCGGATGGTGCCCGGCGGGCGCAAGGCTCGGTCCTGTAGGCACGCTTCCACCTGGGGTGTGCTTAGTGGGACTTGTGTGACTACTGGGAATCGGGTTAGCTGTCAAGCGAGGGTCTGCCCGGGTCCGTCTGTGAACAACGAGAAGGTTAGGCGTCGGAATATGCGTTCAGTCAAGAGCGGCCGGTTGGGCACCAAGGTCGCCGCAGCGGCCATCGCCGCGGCCATGGTCCCCGTCGTTGCCACGGGCACGGCACAGGCCCAGGGTGGCAACATCCAGTACACCAAGGCCACCGCCCAGAACAAGGTCGTCGAGACCCAGCTTCCCGACGGTCGACTGATCGTGTCGGTGTGGTCGGACAAGATGGCCATCGAGGTCCCGAACATCGTGCAGCGCCCCCGCGACGGTAACGCCGGCGCGCCGGTGCTCTACCTGGTCAACGGCGCCGGTGGTGGCGAGGACTCGGCCACCTGGCAGGCGCAGTCGGACGTCCGGGCCTTCATGTCCGACAAGGACGTCTGGACCGTCACCCCGATCGGTGGTGCCTTCTCCTACTACACGGACTGGCAGCGTCACGATCCCAACGTCCAGACCCGCTACGCCCGCGAGACCAACCGCCCGATGGCGTTCGAGACCTACCTCGCGCAGGAGCTCCCGACCCTCTTCGAGGGCCGGTACGGCGGCAACTACCCGAACCGCAAGCGCAGCCTCGCCGCGATCTCGATGACCGCCACCTCGGTCCTGACGATCGCCCAGAACCACCCGGGCCGCTTCCAGGCCATCGGCTCGTACTCGGGTTGTGCCGAGACGTCGACCCCGATCGGCTACCAGTTCATCAACATCGTCACCGGCATGCGTGGCGGCGCGAACCTCGACAACATGTGGGGCCCCTACCCGGGTCCGGGCTGGGTGGCCAACGACCCGGTCGCCCAGGCGCACAAGTTCGTCGCCCAGCGCGACAACGGCACCCTGCCGGCCATGTTCATCTCCACCGGCAACGGCCTGCCCGGCCCGCACGAGTCGCTGGAGAACTGGCGTCTGCGCAACAGCATCCCGGCCCTCGCCAACCAGGCGATCGTCGGCGGCATCATCGAGGCGGCCACGCAGTACTGCACGGCCAACCTCGCCCGCCGCTTCGGCGAGCTGCAGATCCCGGCCCAGTTCGACTTCGCGCCCAACGGCACGCACTCGTGGGGCTACTGGGAGGACGACCTCAAGCAGTCCTGGCCGATGATGGCCCAGGCGATGAACGCGCGCTACGGCCCGATCTGATCGGCTGACGCGCCGGCGCCCCCGGGTCCCGGCTCCGACGGACCCCGTCCCACCATCCGAGTGGGGCGGGGTCCGTCGTCGTCCGTGGGCGTGCAGCGTGCGCGTGGTCACGTCGGGCCGGGTGCGGTGTGGGCAGGGGACTGCGGCATCCTGTACGCATGACCAAGACCGACGACCCGCGGCGGACCGAGCTCCGGCACGCGGACGGCAGCACGAGTCCGCTGTTGATGGTGGAGGCCGACCGGCGGGACTCCGACAGGCCCGCCGTGCTGGTCCTGCCCGGCATCGCCGTCGGCGCCCGGTACTACCTCCCGCTGGCCCGCGCACTGGCCGCCGAGGGCGTGGACGTGGCGATCACGGA
>NZ_JAALEC010000341.1:0-4187 GCF_014145205.1 Dietzia sp. DQ11-44 | reverse complement strand
GGGTGGACGGGCGAGCGGATGTGGAGTGGGGACGAGCGCGCGACCCGCGCGCGAGGGCGTGCGATGCCGTTTGCGTGCCGTTTGGTGATTTCCTCCAGTAAAAGCCTGGTCGAGCGCCGGAACTGCGCGGATAGAGCTCCATGCACTTGGCCATCCGCACAACGCCGTCCCCACGTCGATTCTTCGTTAAGGCGGTGCATTCACTAGGCTCAGCGTGTTCACATGACAAATGAAGAGGGAGAGGGGCAGATTTGCTGAGCTCTACAGCGCTGAGCGCAACGGCCGTGGTTCTACTTCTGGTGTTGTTCTACGGCGGCACCATGGTCATGTCCACACGGATCGCCAAGAGGAAAGAGAACGCCGACAGCTTCATGACCGCCGGCCACAAGATCGGGTTCGGGATCTCGGCCGCGTCGATGACCGCCACGTGGATCTGGGCGTCCTCCATGTACGCCTCGGTCAACTCCGGATACCTCTACGGCATTTCAGGGCCGATCCACTACGGGTTCTGGGGAGCCCTGATGATCCTGTTCATCTATCCCTTCGGTAAACGCATCCGCGAGGTCGCCCCGCAGGCGCACACCCTCGCGGAGGTCATGTTCGCCCGCCACGGTAGGTCCTCCCAGTTCATGCTGGCCGGATCCAACATCCTGGGTTCCGTCATCTCGTTGACGTCGAACTTCATCGCCGGTGGCGCGCTGATCTCCATGCTCAGCCCGTTCAGCTTCATCCAGGGCGTGATCGTGATCGCCTCAGGTGTCCTGCTCTATACGCTGTGGTCGGGCTTCCGCGCCTCGGTGCTCACCGACTTCGCGCAGGTGGTGGCGATGCTCGGTGCGGTGATCATCATCGTGCCGTCCATGTTCTTCTTCCTCGGCGGGATCGACCTGTTCACCAGCGGGGCTGACAATCTGACGCCGCAGCAGCAGTCGTTCTTCTCCTCGGACGCTTTCCTCAACCAGGGTGCGCCGTACATCGCGGCTGTGCTCGCCTACGCGATCGGCAACCAGACCATCGCGCAGCGGCTGTTCGCGGTGCGCGAGGACCTGATCAAGCCGACCTTCATCACCGCGACCATCGGTTACGGCGCGACGATCATCGGCATCGGCATGGTCGGTGTGCTGGCGCTCTACGCGGGTATCGACCCCGTCGACGGTGACCCCAACAACGTGCTTCCCCAGGTGGCGGCGGAGTACCTGCCGGGCTTCCTGGTCGCGGTGTTCTTCATCATGATCATCGGTTCGCTCTCCTCGACCGCGGACTCGGACCTGTCCGCGATGTCGTCGATCGCGATGAGCGACCTCTACGGTCAGGGTCTGCGCGGCCGTGGCAAGCTGCCCAACCCCCGCGTGATGCTCATCGTCGGCCGCATCACCATGATCCTGGCGACGGCGGCCGCGCTGATCTTCGCCAACATCAGGTTCAACATCCTCGATCTGTTGGTGTTCGTGGGCGCTCTGTGGGGCGCGTTGGTGTTCCCGGTGATCGCGAGCTTCTACTGGAAGAAGGTCACCAACTCGGCCTTCACCGTCTCCGTGCTGGTCGCTCTGGCGGTATTCCTGCCCACCCGCTTCGGGCTGATCCCGGACTCCGGCGTGCTGGCATACGCCGTCGAGGCGCTCGCCGTGGTGGGTGTGGGCGTGGTCCTGGGCCTGATGGTGTTCGGCTTCCTCGGACTCAGGCCGGCGCTCGTCGTGGCCGTGATCGCGGCCCTCGGCAGCGCGCCGTTCATCCTCGGCTTCCTGCGTGACTACGACACGCTCACGGCCTCACTCGTCGCGTACGCGGTCAGCACGATCGTCTGCGTGGCGATGTCGTACCGCAGTTCGATGGACTACGACTTCGACGAGATCGCGCTGGCCACCGCCGATTACGACACCGACGCGGTGGCGGAGGAGCTCGCCGACGCCGACGCCAGGAACACGGCCGAGAACACGAACGATGACGACGACGACGTCGTCCGCGTCTAGGAGAGGAACCGCAGATGACACCGATACTTCTGACGATCTATGTCCTGATCTGGCCCGTGATCGTGGCCGGCGTCCTGGCCGTCCTGGTGGGAGCCTTCATCAGGGAGGCCGCCGAGGCCAAGCGGGACGGCGTGCCGATCATCTGAGCGTGCTCGACGGCACTACGGGTGTGCCCCCTCGCCGAATCCGGTGAGGGGGCACACCCGTGTCAGGAGGGGGGTCGGTCAGCTGTGGAAGATCCGTCGGTAGGCCGCGTTCATGGCGGGGGCGGGCAGGCGCCGGTAGGCGTTGCGGGCGAGGTAGTTGGCCACGGCGCGGGGACGGGAGATCATGCCCGCGTCGAGGAGGGTGCGTTGAATGGTGCGCTCGGAGGCCGTGAGCTGGCGGCTCTTGCGACGGGAGAACTGCGCATCAGTGACGCGGAACTTCACCAGCGGTTCGGGCAGGTTGTGCAGGCGGTAGCCCGCGCCGATCAGGCGGATCATCAGGTCGTAGTCCTCCTGGTAGGGCACGTGGCGGTACCCGCCGACGGCGCGGATGGCGTCGGTGCGGGCCAGCAGGGACGGGTTGTTGACCGGGTTGTTGATGCGCGCGTAGCGGGCGATGTCCTCGTGCTCGGTGGGCAGGGCGCGCATGGCCTTCGGGTGCTCCGGGTCGGTGTCGAACTCGAGCATCGCCGAACCCAGGACGTCCACCCCGAGCGTGCGGGCGGCGTCGAGTTGCCGCTCGAACCGCTCGGGCAGGGAGATGTCGTCGGCGTCCTGGCGGGCGACCCAGCTGGTCCGGACCTCGTCGAACCCGCGTTGGGACGCCGCGGCGGCGCCGAGGTTCTGGGGTAGCGCGAACCGCCGCAGGTCCGGGGTGGAGTCCAGGACCTCACGCAGCGCGGGCGACAGGGGACCGTCCTCCACCACGATCACCTCAGCGGGCTGAACCGTCTGCGCGTGCACACTGTCCAGGGCATCGCGGAGCTGCGAGGGCGCGATCGCGTGGTAGACGGTGAGCAGGACGGACAGTTCGGGGTCACGCATCGAGGTCCTCGCGGTCGGTCTGGGGGCGGGCAGGGTGCCGACGCCTGCGAGCAGTATCGCGGAGACAGGGGGTCTCTTCCGTCAGGCGTACCGCGAGGCGGCGGATGGCCGGGAGCAGCGGCGGGTGGCCGGGAGCAGCGGCGGATGGCCGGGAACAGCGGCGGGAGAACAAGAAAAGCTGCGGGCGCCTCAGGCCAGCAGCGAGGCGTCCACCTCGTCCCACGAGCTCGCGCCGCACAGGGACAGCGTGAGGTCGATCTCGGCGAGCAGGTTGTCGAGCACCTCGCCCACCCCCCGCTGCCCGGCGATGGCCAGACCGTAGATGTGCGGCCGACCGATCGTCACGGCGTCCGCGCCACACGCCATGGCCTTGACCACGTCCGTGCCGTTGCGGATGCCGGAGTCCAGCAGCAGGGTCGGCTCGGGGCCGACGGCCTCGCGGATGCGGACGAGGGCGTCCAGCGTGCCGATGGACCCGTCCACCTGCCGGCCTCCGTGGTTGGAGACCATGACCGCGTCGACGCCCATGTCAAAGGCCCGCCGGGCGTCCTCCGGGTGCAGGACTCCCTTGAGGACGACCGGTAGCCGGGTCCGGTCCCGCAGCGTGGCGATGTGGTCCCAGTTCAGCGCCGGGTTGGAGAACGTGTCGAGGAAGGTCTGGACGGCGGCGCGGGTCTCGGGGGCGGTGAGGTTCCTGCGCAGCCCGCCCGGGTGGTTCCGGGCCATCTCGAGCAGCGTCACGACGGCCTTCGGCGTGACCTTGACCGCGTCGGGGTCCGTGCCGGCGCCGGCGGCGGTCTCACGCGCGACCCGGTCGGCCACCATCTCGGCGAAGCGGGGGTCGGAGGTGTACTGGGCGATCCCGACCCCCCTCGTGAACGGGAGCGATCCCAGGTCGAGATCCCACGGCCGCCAGCCGAGCGTCGTGGTGTCGAGGGTGACGACCAGCGCCCCGGCGCCCGCGGCCTCCGCCCGGGAGATGAAGCTGTCGACAAGCTGCTCGTCCCTGCTCCAGTACAGCTGGAACCAGCGCGGCCCGTCCTTCATCGCCGCGGCAGTGGCCTCCATCGGCGACGAGCCCTGGGAGGACAGGATGTACGGCAGTCCGCGCTCGGCCGCGGCGCGCCCGATGTGGACGTCGGCGTCGCGGCGCACCAGGCCCGCGGCGCCGATCGGTGCGACCAGG
>NZ_JAALEC010000340.1:0-3037 GCF_014145205.1 Dietzia sp. DQ11-44 | reverse complement strand
CGTCCCGCGATCCCGTCCGCCGAGGCGATCGCCGGTGGGGCGAGGGTGGTCTTCCCGGTGCCGGGCGGGGCCTGGACGACCGCGGTGCCCCTGGTGGCGAGGGCGTCCCGCAGGGCGGGCAGCGCGGCGGCGAAGGGCAGTCCGTGGCCGATCCGGTCCAGATCGAAGGGGGTCACGTCCCCGCTCCGTCCACCCGTGTCATGTCCACGACCCTAGGCGCCGACGACGGAAGTCCGTGCCCCGGCGCACGGATCGGCGGCGTTCGCTGTCGGCGTACACGGATCTGCAATGGATCCCCGACCTGCCGCGTTGAACCCTGGTGACGGACCCGCTCCCGCTCCTGCGGTGCAGCGCGTCAGACACGGCCACTAGAGTGGACGGAACCCGAGGAATGTGAGGTAGCACGATGTTCGAACGGTTTACCGACCGCGCGCGTCGCGTCGTCGTCCTGGCCCAGGAAGAGGCCCGGATGCTCAACCACAACTACATCGGCACCGAGCACATCCTGCTGGGTCTCATCCACGAGGGCGAGGGAGTGGCCGCCAAGGCACTCGAGTCCCTGGGGATCTCGCTGGAAGCGGTGCGGAGTCAGGTCGAGGAGATCATCGGCCAGGGCCAGCAGGCGCCCAGCGGGCACATCCCGTTCACGCCGCGGGCCAAGAAGGTCCTGGAGCTGAGCCTGCGCGAGGCGCTGCAGCTCGGCCACAACTACATCGGCACCGAGCACATCCTGCTCGGCCTCATCCGTGAGGGCGAGGGCGTCGCCGCCCAGGTGCTGGTCAAGCTCGGAGCGGACCTCACCCGGGTCCGCCAGCAGGTCATCCAGCTGCTGTCGGGCTACCAGGGCAAGGAGGCCGAGGCCACGGGCGCCCCCGCCGGCACCGGTGGTCGCGAGTCCGGTACGCCGTCGTCCTCGACGGTGCTGGACCAGTTCGGTCGCAACCTCACGCAGGCCGCCATGGAGGGCAAGCTCGACCCGGTCGTCGGCCGCGCCAAGGAGGTCGAGCGCATCATGCAGGTGCTCTCCCGGCGCACCAAGAACAACCCGGTGCTCATCGGCGAGCCCGGCGTGGGCAAGACCGCGGTCGTCGAGGGCCTGGCCCAGGCCATCGTCAACAACGAGGTCCCCGAGACCCTCAAGGACAAGCAGGTCTACTCGCTCGACCTGGGGTCCCTGGTGGCCGGTTCCCGCTACCGCGGTGACTTCGAGGAGCGCCTGAAGAAGGTGCTCAAGGAGATCAACCAGCGCGGCGACATCATCCTGTTCATCGACGAGATCCACACCCTCGTCGGCGCGGGTGCCGCCGAGGGTGCGATCGACGCCGCGTCGATCCTCAAGCCCAAGCTGGCCCGCGGTGAGCTGCAGACCATCGGCGCCACCACGCTCGAGGAGTACCGCAAGCACATCGAGAAGGACGCGGCGCTCGAGCGTCGTTTCCAGCCGGTCCAGGTCCCGGAGCCCAACGTGGAGCTGTCCATCGAGATCCTCAAGGGTCTGCGGGACCGCTACGAGGCCCACCACCGCGTCACCATCACGGACGCCGCCCTGGCCGCGGCGGCCCAGCTCGCGGACCGGTACATCAACGACCGCTTCCTCCCGGACAAGGCGATCGACCTCATCGACGAGGCCGGCGCCCGCATGCGGATCAAGCGGATGACCGCTCCGCCGGACCTGCGGGAGTTCGACGAGAAGATCGCGGAGGCCCGCCGTGAGAAGGAGTCCGCGATCGACGCGCAGGACTTCGAGAAGGCCGCGGGCCTGCGGGACACGGAGAAGAAGCTCATCGCCGAGCGCTCGGAGCGCGAGAAGCAGTGGCGTGCGGGCGACATGGATGTGGCCGCCGTGGTCGACGAGGAGCAGATCGCGGAGGTCCTGGGCAACTGGACCGGGATCCCCGTGTTCAAGCTCACCGAGGAGGAGACCACGCGTCTGCTCCGCATGGAGGACGAGCTGCACAAGCGGATCATCGGCCAGGAGGACGCCATCAAGGCCGTCTCCCGGGCCATCCGCCGCACGCGGGCCGGTCTCAAGGACCCCAAGCGGCCCTCGGGTTCGTTCATCTTCGCCGGCCCGTCCGGTGTCGGTAAGACGGAGCTCTCCAAGGCGCTGGCGAACTTCCTGTTCGGCGAGGACGACGCGCTCATCCAGATCGACATGGGCGAGTTCCACGACCGCTTCACCGCGTCCCGTCTGTTCGGCGCACCTCCCGGGTACGTCGGCTACGAGGAGGGCGGCCAGCTCACGGAGAAGGTCCGGCGCAAGCCGTTCTCGGTGGTCCTGTTCGACGAGATCGAGAAGGCCCACTCCGAGATCTACAACACGCTGCTGCAGGTGCTCGAGGACGGCCGTCTCACCGACGGGCAGGGCCGCATGGTGGACTTCAAGAACACCGTGTTGATCTTCACCTCCAATCTGGGCACGAGGGACATCTCCAAGGCGGTCGGGATGGGCTTCCAGTCCTCCGACAACACCGAGGACGCCTACGAGCGGATGAAGCAGAAGGTCAACGACGAGCTCAAGAAGCACTTCCGGCCCGAGTTCCTCAACCGGATCGACGAGATCGTGGTGTTCCACCAGCTCACCAAGGCTCAGATCGTGGAGATGGTCGACCTCATGGTCAGCCGCGTCGGCGTGGCGCTCAAGGCCAAAGACATGACCATCGAGATCACGGACCGGGCCAAGGAGCTTCTCGCCAAGAGGGGTTTCGATCCGGTATTGGGTGCGCGGCCGCTGCGTCGCACCATCCAGCGCGAGATCGAGGACACGCTGTCGGAGAAGATCCTCTTCGGCGAGGTCGCGGCCGGCGAGCTCATCACCGTCGACGTCGAGGGCTGGGACGGGGAGTCCGACAAGACCGAGGACGCCCGGTTCACGTTCACCGGGGTCCAGCGCCCGGACGCCGGGTCCCGCGAGGGTGAGGAGATCACCGCGAGCGTCGCACCCACCGGTGAGGCCGGCCCGGGCGACTCGCTCCCGCCCAGCTCGGGCGGCTTCGGTGGCGCAGCCCCCGGCGGCCCGTCGGGTAGCGGTGGGGCG
>NZ_JAALEC010000339.1:0-3724 GCF_014145205.1 Dietzia sp. DQ11-44 | reverse complement strand
GGCCCGGCCACCCTGGATGGTGGCCGGGCCCTGCCGCGGTGCGTCAGAGCCGATCGTGCCGGCTCAGAGGGACGGAAGAAGGGTCGGCACCAGGGTCGGCGCGTCGCCCGACGATCCGAAGACCGGACTGAGGCCCGCGAGCGAACCGAGGACCGTGTCCAGGTCGTCGAGCGACCCGTCAACGGTGTCGTCGTCCTCCACCGTGCACTCACCGGCCTCGGAGACGGCGGTGCGCAGACCGACCCCTGCGGTGGCCGCGTCGTCGGCCCACAGGAACCTGACCCGCTCGGTGGTGCCGGTGGCGCCTCCCAGGAGGCACTCGACGGTCTCGCGGTGGGAGGCGAAACCCTCGTTGGCGAGGTTGGGCATGCCGACCGGCCGGGCGTAGAGGGTGCCGTCGGTGACGAACCCGGTCCCGTCGAAGGTCATCTCGACCGAGCGTCCCTCGCAGACCTCGTCACACAGCACCCGCAGGACGCCGGACACCTCGTCGTGGTCGAGCGCCATCACGCCCGTGAACGGTGAGGTGTACGTCTGCATCTCGGTCACCGCACCTCCGTCACCCAGCCGCACGAAGTGGACCTTCCCGGTCCCCTCGACGCCCACGGCGAAGGCTCCGCCGAACGCCTCGGGGAGGTATTCGATGGCCTCGAGGCCGGCGTTCGCGCCGATCGGCCCGGTGAGGGAGGTCAGCGAGTACTCGTCCGTGGCGCTGAGCGTGCCGGAATCGCGGTCGGTGGGCAGGACGAAGCGCAGGATCGAGGGGCAACTGGTGCTGCCGGCGTCGTTGTTGCGCTCGGTGGCCACGTAGATCACGCCGTCCGGCCCCACGGTGACGCCCTCGGAATCGGGTAGGCCCGAACCGTCGGGGTAGGTGAGGACGAAGGTGCGGGCGAGCGAGTAGGTGCCTGCACTGTGGTCGTGGGCCAGGACGTACAGCGTGCCGGTGCCGTTGTTCACCACGTAGGCGGTGCCGTCGGCCGCGATGTCGACGCCCGACATGTCGTCGTCCTCGGCGAAGGCGCCACCGAGCGCGACGGGGGTGATCGTCAGCGGGTCGAAGGGCCAGGGCGACGTCACCACGCTGGTGGCGGGTATCGCCAGCGCCGCGCCGGCGGCGAGGGCGACCGTGAGGACGCCTGAGCTGATGGTCCGTGAGCGCATCGGGGGCCTTTCCTGGGCAATGACTGAGTGACTGACCAGGTGCCCGTAGGAGGGTCGGGTGCCGGGTCCGTGTCCGGTAGGTGGCGACGAGCTGAACGTTTACCGCTGACCGTCTGCTGCTGTCGGCCGCCGGACACCGCCAGGTGGGCCCGGCCCGAACTGATGGAACCGAGCAGCCCCTCCGAACCGTCGAACCGATCGGAAGAACCGGGAGAGGACCGACATGCGATCAACGACGAGGCGGGGAGACGAGTGACCACACCACAACCGGGACGTGCCCGCAGGTCGCAGAGATGGGATCCGCTGTCGCCGTCCTATGCCATCCCGATGGTCGTACTGCTGCTCCTGTGCGCGGTGGGTGTCTCGGTCGGAGCGTGGAGGAGTGTGTTCCCGACCGAGGGCAGCCTGCGTCCGGAGGAACTCCCCGCTCACTTCATGCTGCTCACCCTGAGCCTGATGCTCTTCCTGGCGGCCGAGCTTTCAGGATCCGTGCAACTCTGGCGAACGAGGTGGAGCGAACGGACCATCACGACGTGCATCGCGTCGATCCGTGGCCTCATCGCCGCGTACGGTGTGGCGTCCACGGTGGTGTTCGCTCTCGCCGCAGGGTCGGCGTGGGCGTGGAGCGCCGTCATCCCCGTCGCGTTCATCGCCTACGTCGTGCGTATGGAGATCGGACTGCGAGAGCAGATCGGACCTCCTCAGACCGAGGCACGGCTACTGCCGGGCCAGGCTCACCAGGAAGTCGATCGTTCCGGACGTTTCCACGGCGACAAAGCCGAGGCTCGGCGGCTCGACCCCGACCTCGGCCCAGGTGAGGGGGACCGCGCCGGAGGCGATCAGGGCGTCGCCCGTCCGTAGGACGGTCACCTCAATGTCCTCACGGACGGTCGTGCCCTTGATCGTCAGCTCGACCACCATCGGGATCGACACCGTTGTGCCGTCCGACGGCACCGCAGCCAGATCCACGGGTTCGGCCACGGTGAGTGTCGCCGAGGGATGGGACCCGGCATCGAGGATCTGGGGTGAGCGGGCCTGGGCGTCGCGCTGGTCGATGTCCGTCTCGATTCCCGCCACCTGCACGTCGAACGATGCGGACTCCAGGGTGGTCCCGGACACGACCGCCCGGCCGCTCACCTGGTCGGTGCTGCCGACGACGGTGACCGGCTCCCCGCGCAGGATCTCGTTGACCGTGTACCCGGCAGTCGTCTCGTTGGGCGCGGTCCCCGGCACCACCACCCACGTGCCCTCCAGGGTGCCGGTCGCCTCCTCGGCTCCGTCGACGGAGACGGTCGCGGCCGGCGCGTCGTCACCTCCACGCACGGCTTTGTAGAGGTAGGGCGCCGCGATCAGCGCGACGACGACGATGACGACGACAGCGCCGATGATCCAGGGGAGTCTCCGCATGGGACGAGCTTAGGAACTCCGGCGAGGTGGGCGGATGAGTATCGACCGAAGATCACGCCGACGTCAGGTCACGCCGTAGCCGCTACACCACCCCGAGCTCGCGGGCCCTGGCCACCGCGGCCGTCCGGGACGTCACACCGAGTTTGTCGAAGACGTGCACGAGGTGCGTCTTGACCGTCGCCTCCGACACGTTCAGGGACGCCGCGACCTGCCGATTGGTCTCGCCCGTCGCCACCGCCCGCAACACGTCCACCTCGCGATCGGTCAGCACCGGCCGTGGGTCGCGCAGCCGGTTCATCAGAGTGGCGGCGACGGTGGGGGAGAGCGCGCTCTCCCCGGCCGCCGCGGCGCGGACGGCGGCCAGCAGCTCGTCGGGACCGGCGTCCTTGAGGAGGTAGCCGCAGGCCCCCGCCTCGATCGCCCCGATGATGTCCGCATCGGTGTCGTGGCTGGTCAGGACCAGGACCTGCGGTGGTGACCCGAGTGCGCGGAGTCGCCGGGTCGCCCTGACCCCCGCGGAGGCGTCACCCGCGAAGCGCAGGTCCATGAGCACCACGTCCACGTCGCCGATCCGCGCCCGCTCGACAGCGCCGTCAGCGGTGGGGACGTCGGCCACCACCTCGATGGCGGGGTCCGACGCGACCAACGCGCGAAGGCCTGTCCGGACCACCGCGTGATCGTCCGCGATCAGAACGCGCACGCTCGTCGTCGTCATGTCCCCGAGCCTCCCACCACCGTCGGGAGCACGGCGCGGATCGTGGTCCCCGCGCCGGTCTCGGAGCTCACGTCGAACTCTCCTCCCAGCCCGGACACCCGACGCGCCATCCCGTCCAGACCGAACGATGCGGTGGGCCGCGGCGCGGCCACGTCGAAACCCCGACCGTCATCGCGCACCTCGAGCGCGACCGCGGTGGATGACCCGGTCAGCGTCACCTCGACCCTCGAGGGTGAGGCGTGTGTGACCGCGTTCGCCAACGCCTCCTGCGCCACGCGGACGAGCACGGCGGCGACCTCGGGGGGAGGGTCGACCTCGAGGGAGCAGTCCGCGGTCACCTCGATCCCCGGATGCTCCGCGCGGGTCCGCTCCGCGACGCGGCCCAGTGCGCCCGCGAGCGACACGCCGTCGAGCGGAGCGGGGCGTAGCGCGGCGATC
>NZ_JAALEC010000338.1:0-1743 GCF_014145205.1 Dietzia sp. DQ11-44 | reverse complement strand
GATGCGTGCGGAACGCTCTTCCCGACTGGGGAACGGACGACCTGAGCTAGATGACGCCCTGCGCGAGCATCGCGTCCGCGACGCGGCGGAAGCCGGCGATGTTGGCCCCGGCCGCCAGGTCGCCGGGCATCCCGTACTCCTCGGCGGTCGCGGCCGTGGTGGCATAGATGTTGGTCATGATGCGGTCGAGCTCGGAGTCGACGCGCTCGAAGTCCCACTGCAGCCGACCGGCGTTCTGGCGCATCTCCAACCCGCTGGTGGCCACACCGCCCGCGTTCGCGGCCTTGGCGGGTCCGAACAGGATGCCCTTCTCGCGGATCACCTCGACGGCCTCCTCGGTGCACGGCATGTTGGCCCCCTCGGCCACCAGGCGGCACCCGTTGCCCGCCAGGGTCCGCGCGGCGTCGCCGTCGAGCTCGTTCTGCGTCGCGCAGGGCAGTGCGATGTCGCACTTCACCTCCCACACCGAACGCCCCTCGACGAACTCGCAGTCACCCCGCTCCTCGGCGTAGACCGAGAGCCGCTCGCGTCGGACGTCCTTGACGTCGGCGAGCAGGTCCAGGTCGAGGCCCCTCTCGTCGACCACGTACCCGGAGCTGTCGGAGCAGGCCACGACGGTGGCTCCGAGTTGCGTGGCTTTCCTGGCCGCGTAGAGGGCCACGTTCCCGGACCCGGAGACGACAACGCGGGAGCCGTCGAGGCTGAAGTCGGTCTCGCGGAGCATCTCGCGGACGTAGTAGACGAGCCCGTAGCCCGTGGCCTCGGTCCTCGCCCAGGACCCGCCGTAGCCGATCCCCTTGCCGGTGATCACCCCCGCCTCGTTCCGGCCCGTGATCTTCCGATACTGGCCGTACAGGTAGCCGATCTCGCGGCCGCCCACGCCGATGTCCCCGGCGGGCACGTCCAGGTCCGCCCCGATGTGATGGGCGAGTTCGGCCATGAACGACTGGCAGAAGCGCATCACCTCGCCGTCGGTCCTACCGTGGGGGTCGAAGTCGGAGCCGCCCTTGCCACCTCCCAGCCCCAGGCCCGTGAGCGCGTTCTTGAAGACCTGCTCGAAGCCGAGGAACTTGAGGGTGTCCTCGTCGACGGACCGGTGGAACCGCAGACCACCCTTGTACGGACCCAGGTCGGAGCTGAACTGGACCCGGAAGCCGCGCTGGACCTGGATCACTCCCGAGTCGTCGACCCACGGCACGCGGAAGGACACCACTCGTTCGGGTTCGACGATCCGCTTGAGGATCCCGCCCTCGACGTACTCGGGATGCTGCGCGACCACGGGGGCGAGCGACTCGAGCACCTCGTGCACGGCCTGCCGGAAGAGCTTCTGCCCGGGGTTGCGGGCCACCACGGACTCGAGCGCATCGTGCAGTGCGGCGTCGGCGTCGGACATGGGACCTCCGGTCAGGGGCTGCGGTCTGGGGGCGATATGAGGGCTGCGGCGTGAGGGCTGGGGACTACGTGTACGCGGACCACCCGCCTCGGGCGACACCTCGGACCGAGGTTCCGCAGGCCGGTGTCACGGCCGGAACCGCGTCGCCGCCGTGCCGCAGCCTAGCGTCTGTCCGCTTCCACCACCGATCCAGGCCGCGCCCGGACCCGCGGCGGACCACCCCGGGCGAAATTCCCCGCGGACGTGGATCCGGCCATACGATCTACGGTCACGGACCCGGCCGGTTCCCTTCCCGTCCCGATAGGAACAGTGACCCCATGCGCCACCTCCCCCGCCGCCGCACCTGGAGT
>NZ_JAALEC010000034.1:0-6552 GCF_014145205.1 Dietzia sp. DQ11-44 | reverse complement strand
CGAGGCCACTGCTCCCGGGACCGCGCCCACCCCGTCCCGCGACGCCGACTCGATGCCGCCCTCCCGGTCGGGTCCGACCCCGAGGGCCGGCTCCGGGCAGAGCACTCCTCGCCGGGCCACCACGACCGAACCGATGGACCCGGTCCGGCGACGCCGACTGATGGCGGCCCTGGCCGTGGCCTCGGTCATCCTGCTCGTGTTCTCCGGGATCGCCGTCTGGCGCTATCTCGAGGCCCGGGACGCCACGGCCGTCGAACAGCAGGTGGCCTCGGCCCCCACGCAGGCCACCGACGCGGCGCGCGAGATCGTCACGCAGATGTTCACCTACGATCACCGCACGGTCGACTCGGAACTCGCGGCGGTGCGGGAGCGTCTCACCGAGCCGGCACTGACCGAGTTCGTCGACCAGTCCATGCCGACCGTGGCCTCGGCGGCCAAGCAGCAGGAGGCCAGTGTCTACGCGACCGTGGCCGCCGCCGCGCCGCAGGAGGTCGTGGACGCGGACAACGTGACGGTGCTGGTGATGCTCAACCGGATGGTCTCGACCAAGGAAGCGCCCGAGGCGGCCAGCTCGGCGTCGAGGCTCAGCATCCAGATGGTCCGGGTGGACGGGGTGTGGAAGCTGGGCGAACTCAACGCTCTGTGACGGGGGGGTCGGACGTCGCGTCGAGGGTCTCGAAGAACCGTCGTGCCCACGCGTGGACGTCGTTGCCCAACACCTGTCGGCGCAGCGCCCGCATGCGACGACGCCGGTCGTCCTTCGACTCGGTGACGGCCGCCATGATGGCGTCCTTGACCCCCTCCAGGTCATGCGGATTGCACAGGTACGCCTGCCGGAGTTCGGCGGCGGCGCCGGCGAACTCGCTCAGCACCAGCGCGCCCTCGCCATCCGTGCAGGAGGCCACGTACTCCTTGGCCACGAGGTTCATCCCGTCCCGCACGGGGGTGACCAGCATGACGTCGGCGGCCACGTAGAACGCCGTGAGCTCGGACTTGGGGACGGGGCGGTGGATGTACGTCACCACGGGGTGCCCGATCTCGCCGAAACTGCCGTTGATCCGGCCCACGGACTCCTCGATCCGCGAGCGCATGATCTGGTACTGCTCGACCCTCTCGCGGCTCGGGGTGGCGAGTTGGAGCAGGGTGACGTCGGCGGTCTCGAGTCTCCCCTCCTCGAACAACTCCTCCAGCGCGCGGAGCCGGACGTCGATCCCCTTGGTGTAGTCGAGGCGGTCGACGCCCAGCAACAGGATCTCTGGTGAGCCGAGTTCGGTACGCAGGCGTTCCGCGCGGGCGCGGGTGTCGCGGTCGCGGGCGGCGGCGTCGATGGCGGCCGAGTCGATCGAGATGGGGAACGCCCCCACCCGGACCCTGCGGTCGTCCACGCGGATCTCGGACGCCCGACCCCGGGTCGAACGCAGCCGAACGGAGGGGTGGCCGCCGAGTCGGTTGGCGAGGATCCGGAAGTTGTCGGCTCCGCCGGGCAGGTGGAAGCCCACGAGATCGGCCCCGAGCATCCCGTCGACGATCTCCGTGCGCCACGGCAGCTGCATGAACAACTCGACGGGGGGGAACGGGATGTGGAGGAAGAACCCGATGGTCAGGTCGGGACGCATCTCACGTAGCAGGCGGGGGACCAGCAGGAGTTGGTAGTCCTGCACCCAGACCGTGGCGTCGGTGGCGGCGGCCGCGGCGGTGGCCTCGGCGAACCGGCGGTTGATCGCGACGTAGGCGTTCCACCACTCGCGGTGGTACTCGGGGGGGACCACCACGTCGTGGAACAGCGGCCACAGCGTGCCGTTGGAGAACCCCTCGTAGTAGAGCCCGACATCCTCGGCGGACAGTGTGACCGAGTGCAGCCGGATGCCGTCGGCGTCGAAGGGCTCGGGGGCGGCGTCCGCCACGCCGGGCCAACCCACCCAGGCGCCGTGGTTGGCCTTGAGGATGGACTCCAGGGCCGTCACCAGCCCACCGGGGCTGGCCTTCCAGTGTTCCCGGCCGTCCTTGTCACGGACGAGGTCGACGGGTAGCCGATTGGCGACGACGACGAAGTCCGCACCGGCGTCCGGCGGCGTCTGCTCGGTCGCGCGCGTCATCCCCGTCCCTTCCGTGATCGCTGTGATGCGGCTAGTCGACGTCGGCAGGGTCGACCTTCTCGGGGCCGATCCCGAGCATCTCGAGCAGCATCAGGCACTCGTCGGCGTCTGCGGCGTACGAGGCCACGATCCTCTGGGCCTGATATGCGGTCTCGTCGGCGACGGGCTCGAGGTCGACGTCGAGCTCGGGCTCCTTGCTGGCCGCTGCGGCGGATGCCATGTGTGTCCTCCCGTGGTCGGTATGGGACGCAGGGCCCGTGTGGGCTCAGGCGTCCGACGTCATCTTACGTCACTGGTCGGCGGCGGCGGACCTGCGCAGATTACGCGTGACCCATTCGCCGAACACGATGCCGGCCGCCAGGGCCACCGCGATCGCCAGGGCCTGGAACATCAGTCCCACACCGATACCGGTCTGGTCACTGGTGAGGGCCGACAGTCCCCGATAGACGGACAGCCCGGGCAGGAGTGGTGTGATCCCCGCGATGGTCACGATCAGTGGCGGGACGGTCGCGATACGGGCGAGGATGCCGCCGAACAACCCCATCGCACAGGCCGCGAGCGCGGAACCCACCACCACGCCCAGCCCGGTCGTCGTGACCACCTGGAAGATGACCATCCCGATCGCCCCGACCGCCGCGGCGAGCCACGTCGCACGCACGGTGGCGTAACTGGCCACCGCGAAGCCGGCGGCCCCGACGCCCGCCGCGAAGACGGCGAGATACAGGGGCGCGTTGCCGGAGATGGTCGGGTCGATGGGGGGCGGGGACATGCCCAGTCGCGCGAACACCGCCAGGGCGATCGTGATGCCGCCGAGAACCCCGCCGGTGAGGATCATCGTCTCCACGCCGCGGCCGGCCGACGTCACGGGGAACCCGGTGATGGCGTCCTCGATCGCGCCGACGAGCGTGAGCCCCGCGAGGAGCACGATGATTCCCGCGGCGACGAGCGTGGATGGCTGGATGTCCACGAAGTTGTCGCTCAGGAACACGTAGGCCAACAGCGCCCAGGCGGCCGCGATGAACCCCCCGACGATCTGCTGGAAGAACTTCGGGAGGCGGTGGCCGTCCAGATAGCGGTTGGCGTACATCAGCGCGAACGTCGACACCATGGACAGGAGTCCGGCGAGCGGGCTGCCACCCAGTTGGATGACGACCGCGCAACCGAGCATCGCCCACCCCAGGACCGCGACCCGGAACGAGTGGGGGTGCGGGGAGGCGATGATCTGCTCGACCTCCGCCGTGGCCTGCTCGACGGTCAGTTGGCGCCGCACGATGAGGTCGGTGAGCCGGGCGACACGGGTCACCCGGGTCATGTCGATCGTGCGGTAGTTGACCACCCGGATGACGGAGATCGGCGGGCGACCACGTCGGCGGTTCACGCCGATGGTCAACGAGGTGAAGGTGACCTCGACGGTGGCGCCCGGCAGGCCGAACGCCGCCGCGACCGATTCCCCCTGGGCGACGGTGTCCGCCGCGCCCTCGCCGGAGGACAGGAGGATGCCGGCGATCTCGAGGGCGAGGTTCAGGACGTCGGTGACGGCGCCGTCGTCGTCCAGGTCGACCGGTGCCATCGGGGACAGGGGCGGCTCGACCGCCAGGTCCATCGTCGACTTGCGCAGACCCAGCCACGCCAGGGGGCGGGTGAACGGTGCGGGTGCGTCGCGGATCTCCACGTGGACACCGTAGTCAAGACCGCGGCGGTCGAGAGCGCGGCCCGGGGTCCGGTTAGGATGTGACCCGGACCCCGGCCGTGCCGGAGCCGTGCTGGAGTGGCGCAATTGGTAGCGCACCCGACTTGTAATCGGGCGGTTGCGAGTTCAAGTCTCGTCTCCAGCTCTCACCCGCCGCCCGGTGGAGCCGGGAGTGCACGCCACGCACGCGGGCGGTATACGTTTAGTTTTCTCAGGTTTCTGGGTAGGATGTGACAGGTGTTCAGCGACGGCGACGGCGAGGGCTCCGGAGACGTGGACGGGGGCGTGGACGCTGAGTCCACCCGGCGGATCGCCGAGGCGTGGATGCGCGCCGTCACCTCATGTGACGTGGACGCCGCGCTGGCCCTTTCCTCGCCGTCGATCGTCTACTCCAACGGCGGCCACCTCCGTCTCTACGAGGGGCACGACGGAGTGCGTGACATCATCGAGGATGTCGCCCGTATGTCCGGGTTCCTCGACGTGGCCGTCCTGTCGGTGGTGGCGCAAGCGGGGACCGTTGCCCTCCGGCGACTCGAGACCTACACCCTGCCCGAGGGCGGCGTGGAGATCCCGGCACTGGCCTTCGTCGATGTCGCGGACGGTGTGGTCACGCGCTGGGAGGACTACAAGGACTTGCGCACGCTGAACGCGATCGCGGAGTAGACGGTGAACGGGGGCGGTCCGGTGGACCGGGAGGAGCATCAAGTCGACGCCGCCGCGGTGGTCAGGGCGCTCGTCGAAGCCAGGTTCCGGGGGGATGTGACCACGACGACCGCTCTGTGCACGCCCGACATCGTGTTGCGGATCGAGGGGTCTCATGAGGCGCGCGGGCGAGAGGGAGTGGCGCACCTGATGGAGTTCAACCGAGAGGTCGCCACAAACGTGCGTGTCGAGATTCACCGGGTCATGGCATCGGGTGACACCGTCGCGATGAGCAGGACCATGTTCCTCACCATCAACGGGCAGGCCGTCGAGCTCAGCGCGGGCGCGTTCTTCACGTTGCGCGACGGCCTGGTGCGGGAATGGAGTGACTACCTGGACATGAGCGAGGTGGCGCGCGCGCTCGGGCACTGAGCCGGTCACCCGCCCGACCCGACCACCGGGGCGGCGAGTCGGGGTGGGCCGGTCAGTCCCCGGGAACGAACTCGTCGTGGCCGAGTTCCCGCAGAGCGCGACGGATCGTCGCGGCCGCCGCGTCCGACTCCTCCGCCGGGGCGTCGGGGTCCGCGCGGGACAGGTCGAAGCCGGACATGTCGTCGGCGGGGAAGACGTGGATGTGGGTGTGTGGGACCTCGAACCCCGCGATCAGATAGCCGGCCCGTGACGCCCCGAAACCCTCGACGACGGCCTCGCCGACCGCCTGGGCGACCTCGTTGAGCCGCGCCCACAGCCGGGGGTCGAGGTCGGTCCAGCGGTCGATCTCCTCTCGCGGGACGATGAGGGTGTGGCCGGCCGCGACGGGCGCGATCGTGAGGAAGGCGACCACCTCGAGGTCCTCCCAGACGAACCTGCCCGGCAGCTCACCGGAGATGATCTTGCTGAAAACGGTCGACATGCTCCCAGCCTACGTACCCGGGGCGGCCGGTTGCCGCTGATGCGCGGTGGCTCGTGGTGTAATGAGGGGTACGCCACCCGGACAACGAGCGGCGAACGGTCCTTAGAGGATGGCGGAGGGACGGCAGATGATCGAGGCAACGGCACCGACGGCAGACGACACCGTCAAGAAGAAGTCCTACCACCACGGTGACCTGCGGAACGCGATCATCCACGAGGCCACCACGCGGGCGCGGTCCTCGGGGGAGAAGGCGATCGTGCTGCGGGAGATCGCGCCGGTCGTCGGGGTGTCGGCCACCGCCGCCTACCGGCACTTCACCAACCGGCAGCAGCTGGTCGAGGAGGTCTCGGCCCGCGGGTTCGCCGCGATGGGTGAGCGTGTCGCCCTCCCGGGGGTCACCGGCGCGGAGTCGGCCCCGGGGCTCGCGGCCTACCTGGACCTCCGCAACGCGGGGATCGCGATCGTGGAGTTCACTGTCGCGGAGCCCGCCTGGGCGCGGATGATGGTCGAGACTCTCGGGGAGTCGTCGACGGTCGCGTTCGCGGCCTCGGACGTCGCCGAGATCATGCAGCAGATCGTCGACCGCGGGATCGCCGCGGGGATCTTCCGTTCGGGGACGAGGATCAGGGACCAGCGCGTCCTGTGGGCGGGGATCGACGGCCTCTGTTCGCACGCGATGTTCGGGCTCAAGCCGATGGGGACCCCGGAGGCGGACCACGCGACGGCGCGCACGCTCGATCTCTGCATGACGGACATGCTCACCGCGGAGGGGCTGCGGGTCCGCGACGAGGCCACGTTGCCGGACGGGATCGCGACCGACCTGCCGAGCTGAGGTCCACCCGACGACGCCTGCACCGGCCGTGCCGGGTCACGTCGCCCGGGGGCGCGACTACTGTGGTCGCTGTGCGAATTCTCGTGATCGGTTCCGGTGCCCGTGAGCACGCCATCCTCGTCGCCCTCGCCGCGGATCCCGCGGTGACGGAGCTCCACGCCGCGCCGGGCAACCCCGGCATGGTGCAGGCCACGTGTCACGACGCGTCGGTGACGGATCCCTCGGCGGTCTCCGCGTTGGCGCGGCGGCTCGAGGTGGACCTGGTCGTCATCGGCCCCGAGGTGCCGCTGGTGGCGGGGGTGGCCGATGCCCTTCGCGCGGCCGGCGTCCCGGTGTTCGGTCCCTCGGCCGAGGCCGCCCGGATCGAGGGCTCCAAGGC
>NZ_JAALEC010000337.1:0-2282 GCF_014145205.1 Dietzia sp. DQ11-44 | reverse complement strand
CGGGGCGCTCATGCAGGGCGCGTTCGGCAACCCGCTCGCCGAGCCCAGCGTGGTGGGGGTGTCCGCCGGGGCGGCCGTGGGCGCCGCGGCGGCGATCGTGTTCGGGCTGACCGCCTTCGGTGCCTGGACCAGCGTCGTCTGCGCTTTCGTCGCCGGCATCATCACCACCACCGCGGTGTACCTGTTCAGCCGGAGCAACGGCAGGACCGAGGTGGTCACGCTGGTCCTCACCGGCATCGCCGTGAACGCCGTCGCCGGAGCCGCGCTCGCGCTGCTCATGTTCCTCGGGGACACCCAGGCCCGCGAGGAGATCGTGTTCTGGCAACTGGGAAGCCTGAACGGCAGCCGGTGGGAGCACGTCCTGGTGGTGGCGCCTCTGGCGTTGCTCGGGCTGGTCCTGGCAGCGCGTCTGGCGCGACCTCTGGACCTGCTCGCGCTCGGAGAGCGCCCGGCCCGCCACCTGGGCGTCAACGTGGAGCGGTTGCGTGTCTTCTCGATCCTGCTGGTCGGCCTGCTCACGGCCGCTGCGGTGAGCTTCTGCGGCATCGTCGCGTTCGTCGGCCTGGTGGTGCCGCATCTCGTCCGCATGATCGCCGGGCCGGGCCACCGACTGCTGCTTCCGGCGTCGGCGCTGGGTGGTGCGGTGTGTCTGCTGGCGGCCGACCTGCTCGCCCGCACCGCCGTGAACTACGCGGAGCTGCCACTGGGGATGGTGACGGCCGCCGTCGGCGGACCGTTCTTCTTCTGGCTCCTCCACCGCACCCGTCGCACCGCAGGGGGCTGGGGATGAGCGTCACCGGGTCACGCGTACCGGTGCTGTCCGCCGAACGCGTCACGGTACGAATCGGTGGCCGGACCCTGCTCGACGCGGTCGACCTGGAGGTCTACGCAGGCGAGGTGCTGGCGCTGGTGGGCCCCAACGGTGCGGGCAAGTCCACGCTGCTCGGCGTGGTGGCGGGGGACACCGACCCGGACTCCGGCCGCACGGTGCTCGACGGCACCGATCTCCACCGGTGGCGTCTCGGCGACCTCGCCCGCCGCCGGGCCCTGCTCACCCAGGCCAACTCGGTCGCCTTCCCCTTCACCGTGCGGGAGATCGTCGCGATGGGGCGCGCCCCCTGGGCAGCGCTGCCCGAGGGGAACGACGACGAGGAGATCATCGAGGAGTCGTTGGCCGCCACCGACACCTCCTCGCTGCGGTCCCGGACCTTCCCGACCCTGTCCGGTGGAGAGAAGGCGCGCGCCTCACTGTCGAGGGCGCTCGCCCAGCGGGCCGGAGTGCTGCTCCTCGACGAACCCACCGCCGCGGTGGACCTGCGCCATCAGGAGATCGTCCTGGAGCTGGCCCGGACCGTGGCCGACGCCGGCGGGGCGGTGGTGGTGGTCCTGCACGACCTGGAGTTGGCCGCCGCGTGGTCCGACCGGCTCGTCATGATCTCCGGGGGTCGGATCCGTGCCGAGGGGCCACCCGACCGGGTCCTCACCGCCGAGCTGGTGGAAGAGGTCTATCAGCAGCCGGTTCTCGTCGACCGTCATCCCGTCACCGGGGACCTGTTGGTCACCCCGGATCGACGTCGATTCCGCACCGCCCGGACGCCGGCGGAGCCCGCGTTCCCGGCGACACTCGGGTCGGCCCTCGTCAAGGAGTTCACGTGATTCACACCCGGTCATCAACGATGCGGGCGTCCGCGATGCGGATGCTCGCCGTCCTGGTGCTGGCGCTGCTCGGTACGTCGGCGCTCGCCGTCCTCGCCGACGCGCCGGCGAACGCCGCCGCACGACTGACGGCGTCCAGCTCACTGGGCGGGGCGGTGGCGTCGACCTCGGGCCGGACCGGGTTCACCGTGTCGGGCTCGGGTTTCCAGGCCGTCGAGGGCGGATTCGGTGGCGTGTACATCGGCTTCGGGTGGGTCAACGGGTCAGGGTGGGGGCCGTCCCAGGGCGGCGCGACCGGCCGGACCTACGACTACGTCCCCGACGAGCAGTCGCGCAGTAACCAGGGCTTCCAGGCCTTTGTCGCCTTTCCCGGCTCGTCGACGTCGGGAGAAGCCCAGGCGACGATGGGGTCGGACGGGTCGTTCCGGGTGAACCTCACGGTCCCCGGCCCCACCTTCACCGGCGCCGGCGGCAAGAGCATCGACTGCACCAAGGTCACCTGCGGCTTCCTCACGTGGGGCGCGCACGGCGTGCGCAACGGCGCCAACGAGACGTTCACCCCGGTGACCTTCCGGGACGGGGAGGCGGCGCCCGCGGTCGAGCAGGCCCCGGCGGCGGGCGCGCCC
>NZ_JAALEC010000336.1:0-1925 GCF_014145205.1 Dietzia sp. DQ11-44 | reverse complement strand
CCGGTACCTGGGCGGGTTGCCCTACGCCGAGATCGCCGCGCTCATCGGGGGCAGCGAGGCGGCCGCGAGGCGCGCGGCGGCCGACGGGGTGGCGGCCCTGAGGCGGACCGTGCCAGACCAGACCGTGCCACGACAGACCGAGCGCGACCAGACAGTTCAGACAACACCAACGATGGAGGGGCCATGACCGGGGACGACGTCATCGACACACTCCGCGGCACTCCCGCGGACACGGGCCGGTTGCGCGACCGCCTGGCGCGACAGGCGCAACACGAGGGGCTGGTGGACGTGCTGTTCCGGTCCGTCGACTCGCCGATCGGCGGGTTGCTCCTGGCGGCGACCCCGCAGGGCCTGGCGTATGTGGCGTTCGAGGGCGAACCCCGGGACGAGGTCCTGCAGATGCTTGCCGCGAAGATCGGGCCCCGGGTCGTGCAGGCGGAGGCCACCGGATCGCCGGGTGACGCCACGGGTGGTGTCGATGCCGCCGGAGCCCTCGACAGCGCCACCACGCAGCTCCACGACTACCTCGCGGGCCGTCGCCGGGAGTTCTCCCTACCTCTGGACACCGTCCTGGCCTCCGGGTTCCGCGGTCTGGTCCAGCGCCGACTGCCCGACGTGGGGTACGGGCACACGGCGACCTATCGGGAGATCGCCACCGCCCTCGACAAGCCCGGCGCGGTCCGCGCGGTGGGCACGGCGTGCGCCACCAACCCGCTTCCCCTCGTGTGGCCGTGCCACCGGATCCTGCGCTCGGACGGCGGTCTCGGCGGCTACCGGGGAGGGCTCGAGGTCAAGAAGCGTCTCCTGGCGATGGAGTCTGCTGCGTGACCGCGGGCCAGGTCGCGGCGCTCTACGGCATCTGGGTGATCGCGGTGATCTCGCCGGGGCCAGACCTCGTCGTCGTCCTCCATCGTTCGCTCGTGGGGCGACGCCACGGTGTCGCGACGGCGGTCGGGGTGGTCGCCGGAATCGCGATCTGGCTCGCGGCCGCGTTCGCCGGTCTGGCGGCACTGGTGCGCGTGTACCCGCAGATCATGACGGGTCTGCAGGTGGCCGGCGGGCTGCTGCTGGCAAGTCTGGGGGTGCTCGGACTGCGGGGGTGGTGGCGCTCGCGGGCGGGGGCCGGGCTCGTTGACGGGAACCCCGACGGCCCGGTATCACCGGCCCCGGACCGGCCCGACCCGCGACTGCCCGGAACAGACTTCGCGCGCGGCCTGGCCACGAATCTGGCCAACCCCAAGGCGCTGGTGTTCTTTGGCGCCGTCCTGACACCCTTCCTCAGCGGAGAGGTCCCTCCGGGACAGTCGGTCGTGCTGGTGGCGGGGATGATCGCCGTGGCGCTGGTGTGGTTCTGCACCCTCGCCGTGGCGGCGTCGCACCGACGTGTCAACGAGCGGGTCGGACGGGTCCTGCCGACGGTGGACGTGGTCGTCAGCGCGCTTTTCGTGGCGGTGGGGGTGGCGTTTGTGATCGAGGCGCTGACCTGACGATCGGGCGATAGGTTCTGCCACATGACAAGTCCGCCTACCGATCGCGCGTGGTTGCGGGCCGCCCTCGCGGTGTGTGCCGTGGGGTGGGGCGCCAACCAGTTCGCGCCGCTGCTGCTGCTCTACCGCGAGGAGCAGGGCCTCGGACAGACCGAGGTCACCGCGATGTTCAGCGTGTACATCGTCGGACTGCTGCCGACCCTCCTCGTGGCGGGCCGGTGGTCCGACGCCCACGGTCGACGCGTGCTCATGCGCCCGGTCCTTATCCTGTCCCTGGTCGCCACGGTGCTGATGCTGTTCGGCCCGCAGGACCCGCTGTGGCTCTACCTCGGCCGCTTCCTGGCCGGACTCGCGTCGGGCGCCGCGTTCGGTGCGGGCAGTGCCTGGGTGCGCGAGCTCTCCGCGGACGCCCCACCCGGGACCGGCGCGCGGCGGGCC
>NZ_JAALEC010000335.1:0-5370 GCF_014145205.1 Dietzia sp. DQ11-44 | reverse complement strand
GGGCATCGGCCTGCCGCAGGCCACCGACGTGCCGGCCGAGGTCGGTGCGGCACTCGACCGGGCCGCCGGCCAGGAGGGCACGCGCGGACTCGTCGCGGTCCACCGCGGTGAGATCCTCGACGAGTGGTACGCCGACGGCTTCGGTCCGGACACCCGGCAGCTCGGGTGGTCCATGGCCAAGAGCGTGGCGGCCACCCTGGTCGGGCGCGCGCAGCAGGAGTTCCCGGAGGCCGACCTCGACCCGGCGGACACGAATCTGCGCCCCGAGTGGACCGACGAGCGGGCGCAGATCTCCCTCGACGACCTGCTGCGCATGACCTCCGGGCTGGAGTGGGACGAGGACTACGACCTCGGCACCCCCATCACGCAGATGCTGTTCGCCGAGCCGGACATGGCCGCGTTCGCCGCCGCCCAACCGCTCGCCCACGAGCCCGGGACCGTCCGTCAGTACTCGTCGGGCACCACCAACATCGTGTGCGACCTGCTGCACGAGCGCACCGGCCTCGGGCCCGAGATGGCCGATCGGCTGCTGTTCGACCCGCTCGGGATGACCAGCGCGGTCCTCGAGGCCGACGCCTCCGGCCGGTCGGTGTGCAGCTCGTATTTGTGGGCCACGCCGCGGGACTGGGCGCGGTTCGGGCAGTTCACGCTGGATGACGGCGAGGTGGACGGTCGCCGCCTGCTCCCCGCCGGATGGATGGACTACGCGACGAGCGTCGTCCCGGCCGGCGGTGAGCCCGAGCCCTACGGCGCGCAGTGGTGGACCAACGACGCCGGTGACGGCACCCCGCTGCGTCTTCCCGGGATTCCCGCGGACGCCTACTGGGCCTCGGGGCACGACGGGCAGTACATCGTGGTGGTCCCGTCGGCCGATCTCGTGGTGGTGCGGACCGGGTTCTCCCCCGGTGGGTCCATCGGCGCGCTCGGCATCGAGGACCTGGTCGGCGACCTCACCCGGGCCGTGGGTTGAGCCGGCTTACTGCTCAGCCCCAGGCCGCCTGGATGCCGGCGCTCGCCCGGTCGATCCGCTCGAGGCGGCTCTCGGTGTAGAGGGCCACCTGGTCCACGATCACGCGCATCCGGGCCGCGTCGTCCGGGGCCGCGTCCCACAGCGGGCGCAGTACCGCGTCGAGTCCGGCCGGCGCCGAGTGCGCCAGGTACTCGGCCACCCGGTGGATACGGTCGCGTTGACGATCCTGCCGGGCCCGGTGCCCCGGGTCGCTCATCACGTACCGCACGGCCATGGTCTTGAGCATCACGACCTCGGCCTCCACGTGCAGCGGCACCTCGAGGTCGGCGCTGTACCGCCCGTGCGGCATCTCACCGTGCACCTCGCGGGTGGTGTGGATGGCGGGCATGACGAACCGCCCGACCAGCTCGCTGGTCAGCGCCTTGAGGGCGACCGCTCCCGCGAAGGACTCCTCGAACGGCTGGACGGCGCGGACCGCGTCGAGCGCGCCGAGCCGCCCGGCCGCCTCGCGCAGCTGGTCGGCGTCGGGCCCCCGGAACTCGCGTGCGCCCAGCTCGGCCAGCGCCGCGACCTCCGACGGGTCGGTCAACGACCGCAGGTCCAGCCTGCCCGCCACGATCGCGTCCTCCACGTCGTGGACCGAATAGGCCACGTCATCGGAGAAGTCCATGATCTGCGCCTCCAGGCACCGGGTGTCCCCGGGTGCCCCCACGCGGATCCAGGCGAGGGTGTCCGCGTCGTCGGGATAGGCGCCGAACTTCCTGGTGCCCTCCCGCGGCAGCCACGGGTACTTGGTGGCCGCGTCCAACGCGGCGCGGGTGAGGTCCAGTCCGACCCCGCGCCCGTCGGCGTCGACGACCTTGGGTTCCAGCCGCGTGAGGATCCTGATCGTCTGGGCGTTGCCCTCGTATCCCCCGAACCCTCTCGCGACCTCGTCGAGGGCGCGCTCACCGTTGTGCCCGTAGGGCGGGTGTCCGATGTCGTGGCTCAACCCCGCCAGGTCGGCGAGGTCGGGGTCGCAGCCGAGGCCGGCGGCGATGCTGCGGGAGATCTGCGCGACCTCGAGGGAATGGGTGAGGCGGGTCCGCGGCGTGTCACCGTCCCCGGGCCCGACCACCTGCGTCTTGTCGGCGAGCCGTCGCAGAGCCGCCGAGTGCAGGACCCGCGCGCGATCCCTCTCGAACGGGCTGCGCTCACTGGCCGTCCCCCGCGCCCGGGCGGGCCCCTCACCCACCCGGCGCTCGGCGTCTGCGGCGTCGTACGCGTACCCCGTCATGCGCGTCTCCTGTCGGGCGAGTGTGCCCCGTCGTCGTCCCTGTCCGGTCGTGAACGTCGTGTCCACCGATCAGCCGGGGAAGTCCACGTCCGTCCCGGCGATCCGGTGGTACTGGTACCAGAGCACCGCTCCGGTCTCGCGGATGATGCTCAGGACCTGGTTCTCCCGGGTCCAGACTGCGGGACCCTGTCGGGTCGGCGACGTCCACGCGTCCAGTCCGGCGTCCCGGGCCATCATCCGCGCCCGATATGAGTGCGTGGGGTCGCTGACCAGCACCACGGAACCACCGCCCTGGTCACGCACGGTCAGGGCCACGGCGTCCAGACTGCCGACGGTGTTGGACCCGGTCTCGACCGCCAGGATCGCGGTGGGCGGCACCCCCAGCGTGGCCAGATAGGCGCGACCCGCACCGGCCTCGGTGAACCGGTCACCCGGCTGGTTCCCACCGACCGTGATGATCTGGGGGGCGACGCCCTCCTCGTAGAGGGTGGCGGCGTGGTCGAGTCGGGACTGGAACACCGGGGTCGGGACGCCGTCGTACTGGGCCGCGCCCAGGACGACGATCGCGTCCGCCGGCGTGCGGTCGTCCACCCGCGCGACGTGCCACACACGGAACGCGATGAAACCGGGGACGGCGAGACACAGCAACAGCGCGATGACCAGGAGCCATCCGATGGCCCTGGACACCGCCCGCAGCGGGGACCGGGATCTGTTCACCCGACCAGTGTGCCAGCGCCGGGTCAGCAGCCGATGAGCCGCTGCGCGAGGTACCCCTCGACCTGGTCGATGGCCACCCGCTCCTGCTGCATGGTGTCCCGCTCACGGATGGTCACGGCCTGGTCCTCGAGGGTGTCGAAGTCCACGGTGATGCAGAACGGGGTGCCGATCTCGTCATGGCGGCGGTAGCGGCGGCCGATGGCCTGCGCGTCGTCGAAGTCCACGTTCCAGCTCTTGCGCAGCTGCGCGGCCAGGTCCCGTGCCTTGGGCGAGAGGTCGGCGTTCCGCGAGAGCGGCAGCACGGCTGCCTTGAACGGCGAGAGACGCCGGTCGAGCTTGAGCACGGTCCGGGTGTCGACGCCGCCCTTGGAGTTGGGGGCCTCGTCCTCGGTGTAGGCGTCGATGAGGAACGCCATGAGCGACCGCGTCAGGCCGAAGCTCGGCTCGATGACATAGGGCACGTACTTCTCGCCCGAGGCCTGGTCGCGGTACTGCAGGTCCTCGCCGGAGTGGGTCTGGTGCTGGGTGAGGTCGTAATCCGTGCGGTTGGCCACGCCCATCAGCTCGCCCCAGGGGTTGCCGGAGAAACCGAACTTGTACTCGAAGTCGATCGTGCCGGCCGAGTAGTGGGCACGCTCGTCGTCCGGGACGTCGAAGCGGCGCATGTTCTCCGGGTCGATCCCCAGGTCCACGAACCAGTCCCAGCAGTCCTCGACCCACCGCTTGAACCACTCGTCGGCCTCGTCGGGCTTGGTGAAGAACTCGATCTCCATCTGCTCGAACTCACGGGTCCGGAAGATGAAGTTGCCGGGGGTGATCTCGTTGCGGAACGCCTTGCCGATCTGGCCGATCCCGAACGGCGGCTTACGCCGGGCGGTGGTCATGACGTTCTTGTAGTTGACGAAGATGCCCTGGGCGGTCTCGGGCCGGAGGTAGTGCAGGCCCTCCTTGTCGTCGACCGGGCCGAGGTAGGTCTTCATCAGGCCGGAGAACAACTGCGGCTCGGTCCACGAGCCGGGCTGGCCCGTGACGGGGTCGTTGATGTCCGCCAGTCCGTTGGCCGGCTCGCGCCCGTGCTTGGCGACGTAGGCCTCGATGAGGTGGTCGGCGCGGTAGCGCTTGTGCGTGTGGAGGGACTCCACCAGCGGGTCGGTGAAGGTGTCGACGTGGCCGGAGGCCTCCCACACCTTGCGGGGCAGGATGATCGAGGAATCTAGGCCCACGACGTCCTCGCGGCCGGTGACGAAGTTCCGCCACCACTGCTTCTTGATGTTGTCCTTGAGCTCCACGCCGAGCGGACCGTAGTCCCACGCCGAACGGGTTCCGCCGTAGATCTCGCCACACTGGTACACCAGTCCCCGGCGCTTGCAGAGGTTGACGACTGTGTCGATGACGGACGCTGAGGATGCCACGTCGGGGGTTCTCCCTTTGGTGAGTCGGTTGGCGGAGGTGTCGGGGTGGACGGCCTCGGCGCGGGCCGGCGCCCGCGGCACTTCTCACCAGGGTATCCGGTCCACCCCGGCGGTCTGGGATACTGGGGTCCCCCACCCGACACGGCGCAGGTCCCCACCGCGCCCGGAAGGTTGCAACTAATGGCATCCGGACCCGAGTCCCCGGCCGACGCCGGGTCTGCCGCGGAGATCCACGATCCCGGCTCCCACGCCGCCCCCGTGCCGCTGCCACCGCAGCACGTGGTCTCGGCCGCCGGCGAGTTGCTCCGTGCGCTCTCGGCTCCGCTGCGGATCGCGATAGTGCTGCAGCTCCGCGAGGGGCCGCGCTGCGTCCACGAGCTGGTGGACGCCCTGGAGGTCGCGCAGCCGCTGGTGAGCCAGCATCTGCGGGTGCTCAAGTCGTCCAACGTCGTCTCCGCCCACCGCCGGGGACGCGAGATCCGCTACGAGTTGCTCGACGACCATCTGTTGCACATCGTCGAGGCGGCCGTCGGGCACGCCGGGGAGGAGTAGGACGTGGACACACCGGACAAGTCGATCGGCGTGCGTTCGACCCGTCAACGCAGTGCCATCTCCGCGCTGCTCGACGAGTCCAAGGGGTTCCGTTCGGCCCAGGACCTCCACGCCGAACTCCGCGAGCGCGGGGACGCGATCGGGCTGACCACCGTCTACCGGACCCTGCAGTCGATGTCCGACGCGGGTGCGGTGGACGTGCTGCGCACCGACTCCGGGGAGTTGATCTTCCGGAAGTGCTCCGATTCGCACCATCATCACCTGGTGTGTCGGGTGTGCGGGTTCACGGTGGAGGTCGAGGAGCCGGGGGTCGAGACGTGGGCACACCGTGCCGGCGGGGCCCACGGCTTCACCGAGGTGACCCACACCGTCGAGTTGTTCGGCGTCTGCGCGGCGTGCGTCGCGGCGGGGAGGGGCGAGCCGACGGGCCGGGCGGACTGACT
>NZ_JAALEC010000334.1:0-1553 GCF_014145205.1 Dietzia sp. DQ11-44 | reverse complement strand
GGCTCGCCGTCGACCGCGCGGAGCCGCAGCAGTGCCTCGGCGTCGGGTAGCCACCGGCCGTCCAGTGTCACCAGCCGCCATTCGCGGTCGACGAACGCCTCGGGAGCGTCGACCACCTGCCCGAACGGGGCCGGCGCGGCCTCGATCGACTCGGCGAGGCGGGTGTTGCGGGCGTCCAGGTCCTCGCTCTTGCCCAGCTGCCACGGGGCCAGGAGGGCGAAGCACGCCCAGGCGAACAGCGACACGGCGAGCAGGCCGATCAGCCAACCGGGACTCAGAAAGCGCCGCAGACTCCGCATGTCCCCAGGGTATCCGCTGCACCCCGACGGGCTAAGTCAGGAGGGCACGCACCTCGGCCACCAACCCGGGGAGCGCCTCGGCGATCTGGAGACGGGTCCGGGTGAAGCCGTCGTGGTCGCCGTAGTAGGGGTCGGCCACGTCCTCACCGTCCGCCGCGGGATCGAACCCCCGCAGGAGGCGGACACGGTGTTCCTCGACCCCGGCGCCGAGGAGGTGGTCGCGATGGCCGCGGTCGAGCGCCACCACCAGGTCGGCCCGGTGATCGGTGGCCGACAGTTGTGCGGCCACGTGCGTGCTGTCGTACCCGTGGGACTCGAGCTCGGCCGCGGCCCGTGGATCCATGCCGTCCCCGACGTGCCACCCCCCGGTACCCACGCTCGAGACGGTGACACTGTCGCCGAACCCGGCGCCGGAGAACGCGTGCCGTGCCATGACCTCGGCCATGGGGGAGCGGCAGATGTTGCCGGTACAGACAAAGACGACGTGCACGCGCGGGTCACCACTCATGGATGATCCGCTCCAGCTCGGCGGTGTCCGCCGGGGACCAGCGGGCGCCGTCCCACTCACCGGGGCTGCCGTAACCCCAGCGCACGATCGCCGTGGGGATCCCGTAGCGGGCGGCACCCTCCACGTCGTGCTCGCGGTCGCCGATCATGAGGACGTGGCCCGTGCCCCCCTCGGCCACCGGTACCGGATCGACGCCGAGTGCGGAGAGTGAGTGCGCGATCACATCGGCCTTGGCCGCCCGCCCTACCCGCAGGTCCGCGCCGCCGATGAACTCGAACGGGTCGTCGAGCCGGAAGTGCTCCAGGATCCGTCGCGCGGCCTGCTGGTCCTTGCTCGTCGCCACGGCCATCCGGAAACCGTGGCCGGCCAGGCTCGTCAGCAGGCCGTCCATTCCCTCGTAGACCGCGTTCTCGAGCCACCCCACGTCGGTGTAGCGCTCGCGGTACGCGCTCATCGCCCGCTGCAGATCGTCGCCCCCGAGCCCCAGCGAGGCGAGGGTGTCCGGCATGGGTGGGCCCGCGATGGAGCGGATGTCACGTGAGTCGTCCCACCGTGCACCGACGGTGTCCAGCGCGTGGTGGAGCGACCTGGCGATGCCGTCCAGTGAGTCGGTGATGGTGCCGTCGAGGTCGACGAGGAGGATCGGGCGGTCGGGCATGCCGTCATCCTCTCAGACCCCGGCCGGCATGCGCCGCCACCCGTCGCCGCCGCCCCCGTGGGCCCCGCCTAGGCTGCCGGTCATGAGC
>NZ_JAALEC010000333.1:0-3039 GCF_014145205.1 Dietzia sp. DQ11-44 | reverse complement strand
ATCAACAACCTGAACATCCCGGGCGTCCCCCCGGTCCACTTCAACTAACCGACGGCACCTACAGCGAAGGGGACTGATCGTGAGTAACGACGACGGCGATCACTGGTTCTCCGGCGAAAGCTCGTCAAACGATGCTGACCCTGTGGACCGGCGTCTAGAGGCGGTGCCCCCGGAGAGCGAGTGGTTCGACGACGCCCCGGAACCGGAGCCCGTTGCAGATCAGGGCGCACCGGCGACGGTTAGCGAGAACCAAGGACGGCGACCAAAGGTGCTGTTCGGTGGCGTTGTGCTGGCCACGGTGGCGACGATCGCTGCCGCTTCGTGGGGAGTGGCGTCAGTGGTCTCTGAGGCCGACGAGTCGGAGACTGCTCAGCTGGCCGTCCCTGCGAGAGCGGCGTCGGGAGCGGATGACCAGGCCGTCTCGGGCGCACAGGAGAAGTGCGCGGCGTCCGAGGAAGGGTCGGTGGTGACCGGAGACGGCGAGGGCGATGTGAAGTCCGCAGCCGGAGTGATTCTGGCTTTCCAGCACGCCTACTACGTCGAGCGGGACGCCGACTTGGTCAAGCCGCTGCTGGCTAAGGAATCCGAGATCCAGAATCTCGATGCTCTTCAGAAGGGCATCGACTCCGTGGAGCAGGGCACCACTCACTGCCTGCGTATCACCTCAGCCAAGGACGGGTCGGCCGATGTCGAGCTGACCCAGATGGCCCCAGATGGCTCAGAAACCGTCTTCTACCAGCGAGTGACCACCGCCCGTGAGGGCGGCGAGACCCGGCTGGTGTCGATCGCTGAAGCCCCGGAGAAGGAGCGGTAATGAGGGTAGGAAAAGCGTTCAAGTTGGGGGCCGTTGTCACTCTGTCGACGGTCATGGTGGCGAGCCAGGCAGTATCGGTCGGCGCGCAGACGACCTCGAGCTCGCGGAGCTCGTCGACGCCGACGAGTTCGGTTGCCCTTCCCAAGGGGCAGGAATGCCCGCTGGTGCAGCTGGTGGCGGTTAATGGGACGACCGAGTCGTCGAAGAACAGCGAGACCGACGCCGATACCGGGTGGATGGCACGGGTAGTCCGGCCGGTCGTGCGGGCCGCGAACGCCGACGGCGAGGACCGTATCGCGCGAACCTATGTGCCGTACCCGGCGAGCTTCGGCGGCTTTGTGCCGTCAGAGGATCAGTCCAGCTACGCCAAGAGCGTCACCGTTGGGATCGACAACGGCAAGAAGCTCATTGCAGAAACCGTCGAGCGTTGCCCGGAGACCAAGATCTTCGTGGCTGGGTACAGCCAGGGCGCGCAGGTCGCATCGGCAATTGCTCGAGACATCGGCGCGGGCAACGGACCGGTGGAGCCGGATCAGTTCGCCGGCGCGGCGCTGATGAGCGATCCGACCAGGGCGATGGGTGCGCCGGTGTTCCAGGGCGGCGCCTCCCGCTCCACTCCTGGGGCAGTACCGGGCACGGAGGGCACCTCGGTGGCAGCGGTCGGGGTGGCAGCAGGGGCTCCGGTTCCCGAGGGCCGCGGGATCTCCCCGAACACCGCAGCGGCGGACTTCGGTGCGGTGGCGGACCGGGTCGCAAGCTTCTGTGTGCCCGGGGACCTGGCGTGTGACACGCCGACAGATTCTGATCTGTTCCAGGTGGTGGCGAACATCGCAGGCCAGAGCGAAACCGGGGGAGACCCGGTTCAGGCGCTGCTGAACGTGGCCACGGTGACCGGTCAGTCTGTCTTGTTCACCGCTGCCGAGACCATCTCGGAGGACATCAGCTACTCCGACGCGACTGGGTTCACCATCGCCCAGGCCAGCCGGGGGAACACCACCCTGGCGCGAATGGCGCGATACAGCGATCCGACCAGAGCCCAGAACCCGACAGATCAGACCGCCATGCTCATAGAGGCCGGAACCAAACTGGCCGGGATGGCGCTGGGGGCGTCGATCACGGTCGCCAAGAAGACGCTGACGCTGGAGAACATCGCGCAAATCGCGCTCGCCGGGGCAGCGAATCCGGCGGCCGGCGCCGCTGTCCTAGTAGGGCAGCTCGCGGTCAATGCCACTGACGTCGTGACTCCCGCGACGGTGGACTCGGGACTGCGCCGGGTGGCCGGGGAGATCGAGCACACCGTCACCGACACTGCCGGCCTGGTGGACATGGCGACCAAGACCCAGACCTGGAACACGATCGACTCTCACGGCGCCTACGACCGGATCCCGTTCTCGGCCTCGGGACAGTCCCCGGCTGCTCTGACCCAGCAGTGGGTCATGGCCGCGGCCAATGATCTGGCCGCGGCCAAGGGCATGGAGCCGATCAGCCAGCCGCTTGCGTCTTCCGGCTCTGATCGCATGGCGATGATCCGCTCCGGTGCAGGCGAGGACCAGCTCTCACAGCTAGGCGCATCAGCGCAGAAGGCAGACACTTCGGCCCTGTCCGAGGCTCTGGCCTCGGTGACTGCGTGACCAGGACCGATCAACCCCCGGAGGCAGCGATGACCAGCGCACACCAGACTCCGACACCGCAGTCCACGGCAGTGCCGAAATGGCTGGCGGTCCCGACCGAAACCGACCGGGCCCCGGTCTGGGACACCACAGTCGCGCCCTCCGTGGGACGGGCACCCGCGATGTGGCTTCTGGGTGCACACGGAGGTGCGGGGGTGTCGACGCTGGAAGCGATGTGGGCGCCGGCGGCATCGAGTCGGCGGGGCTGGCCGGCCGCTGACGCCGCACCGTTCGTGGTGGTCGTGGCTCGAATGCACGCCGCAGGCTTGGACGCCGCGCACCAGCTGTGTTTGCAGCATCAGGCCGGCCAAGTCGGAGGCTGTGCGCTGCTGGGCCTAGTCACCGTCGCCGCCGCCCCAGGCAAGCCAGCGGTCTCACTGACTCGTCGTCGTGAACTCGTCGCAGCTGCCGCCGGGACGAGTTGGCACATCGACTGGGTGCCCGAACTGCTGACCGCGACAGCATCGGAACTGGCGCAGTGGCAGCCCGGATACACCGCGCCCGCGGTCAAGCGGCTGGCCAAACCGCCTCACCCGACCGAGGTCGTCCCGGCGT
>NZ_JAALEC010000332.1:0-3449 GCF_014145205.1 Dietzia sp. DQ11-44 | reverse complement strand
TTAGCCGCTGCCGAGGACATCTTCTCCGCCGCTGGCCAGCAGTGGCGACAGCGTTCACAAACCCCCTGATCACTGCTTTTCCGTTCACATCACTTCAAGGAGAACACCATGATTGTCGAAACGATCACCGCGGCCGCCCCGGTCGCCGAGCAGGTCCTTGCGCAAGGAATGAACCTGTCACCGCAGGAGATTCCGGGCGCCGGCCAGAAGGTCGATACCGCCCTGTCCTACTTCATGTGGGGCTGCGTCGCGATCGGCGTCATGGGCGTGATGGCAGCGGGTGCGTACTTCATCATGGCCCGCTCGTCAGGGCGCGGCGATGAAGTCCAGAGCACCGTTGCCCGCATCATCGGCGGCTGCCTATTGATCTTGCTTGCCGGCCCCATCGTCAACGCTCTGGTGTCCTGACCACCGTGCTTACCGAGGTAGCGATCATCGTGGCGCAGGACGCAGGACCGATCCTGCCTCCGACCAGCCCGGTCGCCCCACCCGCAGCAGCGATGACCTACTTCACCCAGGCCGTGGGCTGGGTGAAGTGGGGCGCCACCGTCGTCCTGGTCGCCGGAGTCCTGGCGATCGGCGCCCTACTGACAGTCGACAACCGCCTGGTCGACCAGTACGGCCCTTCCATCCAAGCGATCACCATCAAGGTCATTCTGGGCTGCCTCATCGTCGCCTCGGCTGGCCATATCGCCGACGTATTCATTTAGGAGCATCCGTGTCCATCCGCCGACGCGTTCTCACCGCAATGGCGGTGGCGCTGCTACTGACCGCCAACACTGCCTGCTCAGCTGACGAGCAGGGCACCGACGCCCCGGTCGCCGTCGACACCTCCTCGGCCCCCGCTGATCTGACCTGGCGCACCGTGGCCGGACTCAAGATCCCCACCTCCCACCAGGACGGCCCCGCACGGACGACGCCTCCGCAGGGTTACAGCCACAGTCCCCAGGGAGCTGCCCTGGCCGCCGCCAACGGGCAAGCCGCCCTGGCCACCTCCCCGGACACCACCTGGCCCGAAGTTGTGCGTACGGTCACCGCCCCCGGCCCCGGCCGAGACGAGTGGGCGCAGGCCCGCGCACTGATGAGCGTGTCCGGGGCCGTCGATCCGTCGGTCGCCGCATCCTTCGTCGCATTCAAGATCACCGACTACTCCCCGGAGCACGCGATCGTCTTGCTGGCTACCTCGACACCGCCGGGGCCGGGTGAGCACGAGCCGTTGCTGACTGCCTACCCGGTGCAGCTGGCCTGGACCGGGGCCGACTGGAAGCTCGTGCTCCCCACGCAGAGCGACGACATCGACGCCACCGAGATCCACACGCTCGAGGGCTTCACGACCTGGGATGAGGACAACTGATGACGAGGAAGACCTGGATCACCGCCGCAGGAGTGCTGATTGCAGCTCTGCTGGTGCTGGCCGTAGTCATCACCATGACCGGCCGCGACGATCAATCCCCCCAGGCGACACAGGGGTCGGAGCCGTCGTCAGCGCCAGCCGCTGCCACCCCGACCGCACAGCCCGGACGAGTGACCAGCGACCTGGTGGGCCGGCAGGTGACCGTCGTCAACGCTCCCGGCGGCCGGCCCCTCGAACAGACCGGGGAGGCGACTGCGTTTCCCACCGGAACGGAAGCAGTCGCCGCACCAGCCGGCCTGGCACTCCAACAAGTGCCGAGCGGGGTCACCTTGATGGTCTCGACCTCAGACGGCCCCACCGACACCGAGCAAGGAGTGATGACTGGCTACGCTCAGTCACCCGTCGGCGCAGCAGTCCTGACTGCCAACTACATCGGTCTGGGCATCGAGCTCGGCCCTGTCTATGCGGACTTTCTGGACCGGTACGCGAAACAGCTTGTTGCCGAGGATCCGGCGTTCCTGGAGGAGATTCGCGCCCGTGGGCGAGCCAACGAGGGCCGCGCCTTGCAGGCGGCGGAAGGCTTTCTGGCTCCACGCTGGTTCCGCATCAGCCACTGTTCGCCCGAGTTCTGCACCGTCGAAGCGGCGACACCGTCTGTTGCCGATGCAGTGGGACAGGTCGACACGATCGACATCAGTGCGACCGCACACCCCGTGATGCGGGTGTCCCTTGCATGGCAAGACGGCCAGTGGCAGATCGTCTCGGCTAGGTCGCTGCCCCCGGTGGAGAAGCTAGATGGGTCGTGGGTGCTGTGGAACTAAAGCACCTGTACAGGTCCGCGCTCTCAGTTGTTCTAGCTGTGCTGTTGTCTGTGATCGGGGCAGGACAGGCCTTGGCACAGGACAACGATGAGCCCAGTGGACAGAACTCGTTTCAGACCTACTACGACGACTGCCGTAATGGCGAGACCGGCGACGGCGGCCTGCTCGGCGGGACCGGCGCCCATGAGTGGCTGCGCGATTCCGCACACGCTGGTGGCTTACGTGAGGCGGCCACCTCTCCGGTGAACGCGATCGTGAACGCCGCCTGCAACACCGCCGGGGCAGTGAAGTTTCCAACCGACGCGGTTGAAGCGGCCACCTCCGGCTTCTGGGGCGATCCCATCGGCGACTTCGTCAAGTCACTGCTCGAGGGCAACGCCCAGTCGCTGTCGCTGATCATGACCATGTGGATCAAGGAGTCCCCGTTCTCTGGGGCAGACTTCGCCTCATCGGTCGAGGGCATCTTCAACCTCACCCTGTGGGCGCAAGCCCTGCTGTTCGTGGTGTCGCTGATCGTGGCCGGAACCCGGATGGCGGTCGCCCGAAACCGTGGCCTGGGCGACGGGTTCGAGGATGTCGGCCAGGTCGTCTTCAACTTCATCCTTGCCGGCGCGGCACTACCGGCAGTCATCCTGGCGATGCACCTGGCGACCGACGCTGTGTCGGCCCAATGGCTGGAAGACGGCCTGGGCGGTGACCCTGCCGCGACGATCAACTCCGTTGCGCTGATTGACGAGGAAACCGGGCTCGGCCCCGCCGCCGTTCTCATCCTGGTGGTCTTCGCTCTGCTGGGGGCATTGGCGCAGCTGGTAGCCCTCGTCGTCCGGGAAGGGCTCCTGATCGTCGTGGTTGGCCTGCTCCCTCTGGCCGCTGCGTCGTACTCCTTGAGCACCGGCAAACAGGCCTTCAAGACGATGATCGGGTTCATCGTCGCGGCCCTGCTGTTCAAGCCGGTCGCCACGTTGCTGTACCTGACGGCGTTCTGGCTCAGCTCCGGCAACGAGGCCCCCTCTGTGATGGAGGCGGTGTCGTCGATGTTGCTGCTGGCCGCAGCAGGCCTGGTTCTGCCAGCCCTGATGCGCGTGGTGGCCCCCGCGGTGTCGGCCTCCGTGGCCGGTGGCAGTGCCGCCGGAATCGGTGCCGCAGCGGCCGGCGCGACCGGAGCTGTGGCAGGGATGGCTGGAGCTGCACTCGGTAACGCCCAGCAAGGGCTGGCCGGGTCTGGGGCGCAGTCGGCGTCCGGGGCCAGCGGCCAGGGCGCAGCGAACGGAGCC
>NZ_JAALEC010000331.1:0-4838 GCF_014145205.1 Dietzia sp. DQ11-44 | reverse complement strand
TCGGGCCGACGGGCCTCGCGGAGGTCGAGGTGCGGCCCTACTCGGTCCCGATTCACCGGGTGATCCCGGGCCTGGACCCCCAGCCGCACCGGATCGGGGTGGCCCTGATGAACCCCGTGGGCCGGGGCCACGTGCGGGAGGGGAGCTCCGGGGGAGACGGCCCGCGGGTGGTGCTGGCCGACGACCCCCGCGACGCCTCCGCGCTCGACCAGGCCGCCGGGATGGTCGCGGACCGCCTGGGGATCCCCGGTGGTGGGCCGCGGCCCGCACCCGTCCCGTCGACCTCCCAGCACCTCGCGGGGTCGGCGCGGATCGGTGAGGTGGTCGACGATTCCGGCCGGGTCCTGGGCTGCGAGGGTATGCGGGTGGCCGACGCGTCGGTGTTCCCGGTGCTGCCGCGGTGCGGCCCCTATCTCTCCGTTCTCGCGGTGGCCGAGGACCTCGCCGCGCGGGTGGTCGCCGGGAGCTCGTGGTAGAACCGATATGAGAACACGTTCCACCGCCGAGGTGGGAGTGCGGGCGGAAGGGCCACCATGACGAGTAGCGAGATCGAGACCCGCAGTGATCACCCCCACGCCGCCGAGCCCCGGTCCTTCACGCTCGCCGGTGCGGCCGGGATGCTCGTCGGCGACGTGTGGGAGCCGATCGGTGATGCGGATCCGGTCGACGAGATCCTCATGCTGCACGGCGGGGCGCAGACCCGGAACTCGTGGAACCGCGCCGCCCGGCGACTCGCGACCGAGGGGTACCGGGTCACGACGATGGACGCGCGGGGCCACGGTGACAGCGACTGGGCGTCGGACGGGGACTACGACATCCACCGCATGGTCGACGATCTCGAGCTGATCGTCGCCGCCCGCTTCCCCGGCCGGCTGCCGGTTCTCGTGGGCGCCTCGCTCGGTGGATTGACCGGACTGCTGGCGCTGGGGACCGCCAAGCCCGTCGCCCGGGCGCTGGTGCTGGTGGACGTCACCCCGAAGATCGAGGCGAAGGGCGTCCAGCGGATCGGGGAGTTCATGCGGTCGGGGCTGGACGGGTTCGCGGACCTGGAGGCCGCCGCCGAGGCGATCGCCGCCTACCAGCCTGGTCGTCAGCGCCCGACGAACCTGGACGGACTGCGCAAGAATCTCCGCCAGAAGGGCGACGGCCGGTGGTACTGGCACTGGGACCCGCGCTTCGTCGCGGGCGCCACCGGGGACAACGCCGAGATCGGGAACGACTACTTCGAGGGGATCGTGCCCCACGTCACCGAGCCGACCATGCTCATCAGGGGGTCGCGATCGGACATCGTCAGCGACGAGTCGGTGGCCCACCTGCTGCGACACCTCCCGCACGCGTACACCCACGAGGTCGCGGACGCCGGTCACATGGTGGCCGGGGACGACAACGCGGTCTTCCTGGACCAGCTCGAGTGGTTCCTGGCGGAGATCCTCGGATCCCCGCCCCGCCCGGGGGCGCGGGGGGAATAACCCCGATCGGGCGACGTTGTTCCTCACTGCACGACCTTGAATACCCACACGGGTATGGTCCGTGCGAGAAGGTCGTCGCAGGCGCGGGCTGTCCGTAGGCTGGCGACGAGAGACGACGGGACGAGAGCCGCCCCGTCCCGCTAGGAGGGCATTCGTATGACCACCGTCGACATCACGACCGCCGACTTCGAGAAGACCGTCACCGACAACGACATCGTCCTGGTGGACTTCTGGGCCGAGTGGTGTGGCCCCTGCAAGGCCTTCGGGCCGGTGTTCGAGAAGGTCTCCGGCAAGAACCCCGAGCTGACCTTCGCGAAGGTCGACACCGACGCGGAGCAGCAGCTGGGCGCGATGCTGCAGATCCAGTCGATCCCCACGCTCATGGCGTTCCGCGAGGGCATCGCCGTGTTCCGTCACTCCGGTGCGATCCCGGAGCAGGCGCTCGACGACCTGGTCGAGCAGATCAAGGGGCTCGACATGGACGAGGTCCGCAAGGCGGTCGAAGAGGCCCAGGCCCAGCAGGGCGACGCCCAGGGCTGAGTCGGCCCACTCCCTCCGGCGCGCCCGCGCGCCGAAATTGGAACAGGTTCTCGGTTTGCCGATCCCCGGTGGACCGATGCGGATATCGTGATGAGAACACGTTCCAGTGACGGGATCACCCCGTCGCGCCCGGAGGGAGTCGAATGAAGACCAAGGCCGCCATCGCCCGAGAGCTGGGCAAGCCGTTCGAGATCGTGGAGGCCGAGCTCGACGGCCCCCACTTCGGCGAGGTGCTCGTCAAGTGGAAGGTCGCCGGTCTCTGCCATTCCGACCTCCACATCACCAGTGGTGACCTGCCCGGGCGACTGCCGATCGTCGGCGGGCACGAGGGCGCGGGCGTCGTCGAGGCGGTCGGCCCCGGCGTGACCCACGTCCAGCCCGGCGACCACGTGGTGGGGTCGTTCATCCCGGCCTGTGGCAAGTGCTCCGCCTGTGCGCGCGGCATGACCAACCTGTGCGACGGCGGACTCAACGGCACGATCGGCGAGATGGCCGACGGCCGGTACCCGTTCGCCCTCGCGAACGGCGAGACCGCCGGCGCCATGTGCACCCTCGGCACGTTCTCGCAGTACACCGTCGCCAACATGAACTCGGTGGTCAAGGTCCAGGACTGGATCCCCTTCGAGGTCGCGGCGCTCGTCGGCTGCGGCGTCACCACCGGCTGGGGATCGGCCGTCTACTCAGCCGACGTCCGGGCCGGTGACACCGTCGTCGTCTTCGGCATCGGCGGCATCGGCATCAACGCGATCCAGGGCGCGAAGCACGCCGGCGCGCGATTCATCCTGGCCATCGACACGGACGAGTCGAAGCTGGCCAAGGCCACGGAGTTCGGCGCCACCCACGTCTACTCGGACGTCGACCAGGCCAAGGCCGAGCTTCCGGGCCTGACCTGGGGGAACATGGCCGAGAAGGCCATCATCACGATCGGCGTGGCGGACGCCAAGGTGACCGCCGACGCCACCGACATGGTGGGTAAGCGGGGGGTCGTGGTGCTCACCTCCATGGGCGGCCTCGACAACCAGTCCATCAACCTCACCGGGCTGTTCGTCTCCCAGTACGAGAAGGTCATCAAGGGGTCACTGTTCGGGTCGGCCAACGCCTTCCACGACATCCCCAACATCCTGCGGCTGTGGGACGAGAAGCAGCTCAAGCTCGACGAGCTGATCACGCACCGCTTCACGCTCGATCAGGTCAACGAGGGCTACGAGATCATGGAGTCCGGCGGCGACGGCATGGTCCGCGGGATCATCGTCCACGACGACTGATCCCCTGCGACTCCGCCGGCACGGCCGGCGCTGCGGGCACGACCGCGGCAACCGTGGGCCCCGGTTCCCCTCGAGGGGGTGGACCGGGGCCCGCTCCGTACACCGGACTGGACAGCGATACCCCCACGGGTACACTGGGGTCCGGATCGACATCCGCATCCGCGAGAGAGCAGGAGGGCCCGAGATGGCTGACGACGAGGCGAGGACGCAGGTGCTCAACCGCCTGCGCCGGGCGCGGGGACAGCTCAACGCGGTGATCGACATGGTCGAGCAGGAGCGCCCCTGCAAGGACGTCGTCACCCAGCTGGCGGCGGTCTCCAAGGCGCTGGACCGCGCCGGGTTCAAGATCATCAGCTCCAACATCCAGGAATGCCTCGCGGGCGACGGCGAGACCGGCGAGGACGGGATCACCGTGGCCGAGCTGGAGAAGCTCTTCCTCTCGCTCGCCTGACCGCTCCCCGGGGCCGTGGGATGCTGGCCCCGGTACGCGGAAGACATCACCCGACCACAGACGTGAGGACTGCGACATGGACGTCGGAATCGGTACGTACACGGCGATGGGATTCGACGAGGCGGTGGAGGCGACCCGCGAGGCGCTCGCCGACCGCGGCTTCGGGATCCTCCACGAGATCGATCTCACCGCCACGCTCAAGAAGAAGATCGACAAGGACATCGAGCGCGTCCTGATCCTCGGGGCGTGCAACCCCGGGTTCGCCGGTGAGGCGTTCGACGTGAGCAAGGAGGTCGCGCTGCTGCTGCCCTGCAACGTCGTGGTCCGCGAGTCCTCCGGGGGCTGCGTCATCGAGGCACAGAACCCGGCGCTGCTGGCACAGGTCATCTCGGGCGGCCTGCAGGACATGGCCGACGAGTTGTCCGCGCAGATGCGGTCGATGATGAAGGACCTCACCCGCTGAGTAACCTGGGGGCATGACCCAGGAGCCGCACACCGACCCGCGGGCCCTCGCTCAGCAGAGACTGGAGGCGATGGTGGGGCGGGGAGAGCTGTCCCTCGCCGAGTTCTCGGACCGGGCCGCCAGGATCTGGTCCGCGACCTGCCCCGCCGAGCTGGAGGTGGCCCTGAGCGGACTGCCGCTGGGTCCCGGCGCGGGGCCCACCCCTTCCTCGGCGCAGCCACCGGCCACCCGGCCGACGGGGGCGATCACCGTCGACGAGAGCCGGAAGAAGACCTCGGTCTTCGACACGCTCAAGCGGGAAGGCCGGTGGTCCCTCCCGGACGACTACCGGCTGACGTCCTGGATGGGCGAGATCTACCTCGACGCCCGTGAGGCCGTGGTCGACCGCCCGCGCACCCACATCCAGCTCGACCTGTGGGCCGCCAACGCCAAGATCCTGCTCCCCCCGGGGGTCTCGGTCGCGGTGACCGGCAACCGGACGTGGTCCGAGCTCAAGATCGACGAGGGCCGCTACGACATCCGTGGTGGCCCGCATCTGGACTTCGAGATCAACGGTTTCATGGCCGGCGTGAAGATCAAGATCCTCGCGGCGGGGGAGCGGATCCCCAAGACGTGGAAGTGGTTCTAGGCGGTTCGACCGCGCCGCCGCC
>NZ_JAALEC010000330.1:0-1403 GCF_014145205.1 Dietzia sp. DQ11-44 | reverse complement strand
GGCTCGGGTCGTCGGCGCCGCCGACCAGGACGTCCCGCATCCCCAGGGCGGGGCCGAGCGAGTCTCCGGTGATCTGGACGGAGACGGTGACCGCACCCGCGGTCATGTCGGCGGACCGGTCCTCCGGCACGGACAGATCGGTGACGGCCGCCTCCACGGCCACCGGACCGAGACCCGGGCGGGTGACACCCTCGACGCGGATCGACGCCGACGCCAGTGTCCCGGGCCCCGCCCACCGTGTCGACGGGCCCCCACCGATCATCACCGACGGGGCCGCGACCCCCGGGGTCGCCGGGCGGATCCGGGTGGACACGTCCGCCTCCACCATGGAGGCGTTGACGGAGTCCACGGTGAAGGCGCCGACCACCACGACGGCCAGGGCGGCGGTCGCCACCGTGACACTGCGACGGGCTCTCATGGGGTTCAGGTCTACTCCGATCGTCGGAACTGGGGGACGGGTCGCTAGTATCGTCTGGGCGCCCGGACGAGGAGGAAGCGACACATGGACGTAGTGCTCCTCACGACTGAAGCCGACCCCGAGGCGGTGGTCCCCGCGCTGTCGCTCCTGCCGCATTCGGTCAGACTGCTGCCGGCCCTCGCCTCCTCCGTGGCCGAGCTGTCGGGGGCCGCGCTCGCCGTCGTCGACGCACGGAGTGATCTCGCGGCGTCCCGCGCGCTCTGCCGCCTCCTGTCGGGAAGCGCGGACATCTCCGTCATCGCGGTGGTCTCGGAGGGCGGGCTCATCGCGGTCAGCGGGGACTGGGGTCTCGACGACATCATCCTGCCGACCACGGGACCGGCGGAGGTGGACGCCCGGTTCAGGCTCTCCGCCGCCCGTCACTCCGCGCAGGGGGAGTCCGACGGCGGGTTGCTCACGGTGGGCGAGCTCGTGATCGACGAGGAGACCTACGTCGCCCGGGTGAAGGGGCGACCCCTGGACCTGACCTACAAGGAGTTCGAACTCCTCAAGCACCTGTGTCAACACCCCGGACGCGTGTTCTCCCGCGCCCAGCTCCTCCAGGAGGTCTGGGGATACGACTTCTTCGGCGGAACCCGGACGGTCGACGTCCACGTCCGACGGCTGCGGGCCAAGCTGGGGCCCGACCACGAGTCCCTCATCGGAACCGTGCGTAACGTCGGGTACAAAGCGGTCCGGCCGACCGACCGCAGGGAGGACGGGGGAGACGCATGACCGCCATCGAGCACGCGGTGGACGACGAGACGGCCGCGCTGATCGAGGCCGTCGCCCGGGACGCCGCGGCCGAGGACGGGGTGGCACCGCTCGGCGAGCAGCCTCTGCGGTCGCTCCGGTCGGGCGACGAGCAGGCCGTCCGCCATCTCCTGGTCCGCGGAGACGAAGGTGATGTCGCCGGCTACGCCCAGCTCGACGGCAGCGGCGGGGA
>NZ_JAALEC010000329.1:0-3834 GCF_014145205.1 Dietzia sp. DQ11-44 | reverse complement strand
GTCCGCCGCCGCGTCCGCCGCCGGTGTCTCCGCCGGTGTCGCCGCCGGGTCTCCGGATCCCAGGGTGGCCCGGATCGCGGCCGCCACCCCGGGGCCGATCCCGGGGACCGCACAGAGGTCGTCGATCCCGGCCGCCCGGAGAGCGGACACGGTGGGGAACTTCTCGAGCAGCGCGGCCCGTCGTGCGGGCCCGAGACCGGGCACCTGGTCGAGGACCGACGTCGTCATCCTCTTGGACCTGGCCCCCCGGTGCGCGCGGATCGCGAAGCGGTGTGCCTCGTCGCGCAGACGCTGGAGGAGGAACAGCCCCTCGCCGTGCCGGGGGAAGATGACCGGGTACTCCTCCCCGGGCAACCAGATCTCCTCGAGCCGCTTGGCGATCCCGATCACCGGGACGTCGGTGACGCCGAGCTCGGACAGGACCTCGGCGGCGGCCTCCACCTGGGGTCGGCCGCCGTCCACCACGAAGAGCTGGGGAGGGTAGGCGAATCGGCGGGTCGGGGTGGACCCGCCCGCCCCCGCGTCGTCGGGCTCGGCCCTGTCGTCGACGGGGCCGTCGGTGTCATCGGGGGTCACCGCCGGCTCCTCGTGGTGCCGCCGGAACCGTCGGCGGGTCACCTCGGCGATGCTCGCGACGTCGTCGGAGTGACCGTCGCCGGCCGCCTCGCGGATCCGGTAGAGGCGGTAGTCGCTCTTGCGGGGCAGCCCGTCCTCGAACACCACCAGTGAGGCCATGACGTCGGTGCCCTGGGTGTGCGAGATGTCCACGCACTCGATCCGGAGGGGGGCCGTGTCGAGCTCCAGGGTCTCCTGGATCTCCTGCAGCGCGGCCGACCGTGCGGTCAGGTCACCGCTGCGGCGCAGTTTGTGCTGGGTCAGGGCCTCCACCGCGTTGCGTCGGACGGTCTCGGCCAGCGAGCGCTTGTCGCCGCGCCGGGGGATCCGCAGCGACACACGGGATCCGCGCAGGGTGGAGAGCCAGTCGGCGAGCTCGTCGGCGTCCTCCGGGAGGGCCGGTACCAACACCTCCCGTGGCACCGCGGCGGCGAGATCCGCGCCCGAGTCTGCGCCCCCGGCCAGGTCGGCCTCCCCTCCGTAGAACTGGGCGAGGTAGTCCGAGACGACACCGGGGACCGCGAGCGCCGGGTCGAACCGGCCGTCGGCGTCCACCCCGTGTGCGTGCTCGACCACCCATCCGCGCTGGCCGCGGATGCGCCCGTTGCGGACGTGGAAGACCTGGACGGAGACCTCCAGCTCGTCGGCCTCGACGCCCACGACATCGGCGTCGGTACCGTCGCCCAGGACCACGGCCTGCTTCTCCATGGCCCGCCTCATCGCGCCGAGATCGTCCCGCAGCCGGGCCGCGCGCTCGAAATCCAGGTCCTCGGACGCCTCGAGCATCCGCTTCTCGATCCGCTTCATGATGACGTCGGTCCGGCCGGCGAGGAAGTCGCAGAGTTCGTCGACTATCTCGCGGTGCTCGTCCGCGGTCACCCGACCGATACACGGGGCGGCGCACTTGTCGATGTAGCCGAGTAGACAGGGGCGGCCGAGCTGGGCCTGTCGTCGGAACACCCCGGCCGAACACGACCGCACCGGGAACACCCGTTGGAGTGTGTCGAGCGTGTCCCGGATCGCCCACGCGTGGGAATAGGGACCGAAGTAGCGGGTCCCGGCCCGGCGCGGCCCCCGGTAGACGAATGCGCGCGGGAACTCCTCCCCCACCGTCACCGCCAGGAGCGGGTAGGTCTTGTCATCCCGGTACCGCACGTTGAAGCGGGGGTCGTACTTCTTGATCCACGTGTACTCCAGTTGGAGCGCCTCCACCTCGGTGGAGACGACGGTCCACTGGACGCCCGCGGCGGCGGTGACCATCTGTCTGGTGCGCGGGTGGAGCAGGGTGAGGTCGGCGAAGTACGACCCGACCCGGCTGCGGAGGTTCTTGGCCTTGCCCACGTAGATGACGCGGCCCTGGGCGTCGCGGAACCGGTAGACCCCCGGTTCCGTCGGGATGGAACCGGGGGCTGGGCGGTAGGTGCGCGGGTCGGCCACGACGACTCAGCGGTCGGCGACGGTTTCGGGATCGGCGGCCGAGGGCTTGTACCGGCGGACCGTCTCCCGCATGGTGCCCATGGCCTCGACCGCGTCCTGACCGTCGACGGTGAGGATGGCCCAGACGCCGACGTGCTCGTAGGCCGGTAGTTCGAGCCGGGGCCACATGCTCGACCGGGGGAACGTGATCCCCACGACGTCCTGCCAGTCCCAGAGCCGCGAACGCAGTGGTCCGCGGACCTCGACCCCCTGCTCGCCCACCCGCACCCTGATCCGGAGGAGGGTGAGCAGGACGCCGGCGAAGATCAGACCGATCGCCACGAAGGCGAGCTGGTCGGCGATCCCGATGGTGACCCCGGTGTCGTCGCGGACCAGCACGACAGCCCAGACGACGTGGGCGAGGACGGTCAGGATCGCCAGCGCGATCACGGCGATCCGGAGTCGTCGTGGACGGTGCTCGAAGTCCCAGTGGTCGAGATCCGGGCGCTCGAGGTCCGAACGCCCGGTCATCGTCCGGCCCGCAGGTCGCGCAGGGTGACGGCCGCCCGGAGAGCGGCGGCGACCGCCTCCCCGCCCTTGTCCTCGGTGGCACCCTCGTGCCCGTCGCGGTCGCGGGCCTGGGACTCGTTCTCGGTGGTGAGGACCCCGTGGGCGACCGGGGTGGCCTCGTCGAGCGCGATCCGGGTCAGGCCGTCGGTCACCGAGCTGCAGACGTAGTCGAAATGCGGGGTCGAACCCCGGATGACCACCCCGAGGGCCACCACGGCGTCGTGCGACCTGGCGAGCTCCTGGGCGACCACCGGGAGCTCCACGGCCCCCGTGACACGGGCGACGGTGACCACAGCGCCGGAGGTCTCGGCCACCGCGAGGGCCCGGTCCATCAGTTGCGTGCAGATCTCGTCGTGCCAGGTGGAGGCCACCACGCCCAGCCGCAGACCGCGGGCATCGGGGATCACCAATTCCGGCCTACCGGTGCCGCTCATCGCCGATCCTCTCCGTTCGTGTCCGGGTCGATCCCGTCGTCCAGGCCCTCGAGCAGGTGGCCCATCCGGTCCCGCTTGGTCCGCAGGTACCGGAGGTTCTCCGGGGTCACCGCGGTGGGCATGGGGACCCGCGCCACCACCTCGACCCCGCCGGCACGGAGGGCGTCGGCCTTGGCGGGGTTGTTGGTCATCAGCCGCACGCGCGTCACCCCGAGATCACGCAGCATCTGCGCGGCCAGGCTGAAGTCCCTGGCATCGGCGGGCAATCCGAGATCGAGGTTCGCGTCCACCGTGTCGCGGCCGTCGTCCTGCAGTTGATAGGCGCGGAGCTTCTGCACCAGGCCGATCCCCCGGCCCTCGTGACCGCGCATGTAGAGGACCACCCCGCGTCCCTCCTCACACACCGAGGCGACGGCCGCGTCGAGTTGCGGACCGCAATCGCAGCGCAGCGAGTGGAAGACGTCCCCGGTGAGGCACTCGGAGTGGATGCGGACCGACACGGGCTCGTCGCCCGAGATGTCCCCGGCGACCATGGCCACGTGCTCGACCCCCTGGAGGACGTCGCGGTACCCGTGGGCGGTCATCGTCCCGGCAGGGGTGGGGATGCGGGCGGCGGCCTCGTGGATCACCTGCACCTCGTGCGCCCGCCGCCAGTCCTGCAGGGCCTCGATCGTGATCAGCGCGAGCCCGTGCTCGTCGGCGAAGCGCCGCAGTTCCGGGGTCCGGGCCATGGTGGTCGGATCGTCCTCGGACACGATCTCGCAGATCACCCCGGCGGGTCGCAGGCCGGCCAGGCGGG
>NZ_JAALEC010000328.1:0-1500 GCF_014145205.1 Dietzia sp. DQ11-44 | reverse complement strand
TCCGCCGATTCCGTGTGACCCGGCCGGGTGAGCACCCCGCCGGGCCGCGCGCGCAGCGGCACCACGTGACCCGGGCGGGTGAAGTCCCCGGGAACGGCCTCGGTGGAGGCCAGCATGCGGGCGGTGCGCGCCCGGTCGGCGGCGGAGATCCCGGTCGAGACACCGGTACGGGCGTCGACGGTCACCGTGTAGGCGGTGTCGTGCCGGTCCTCGTTGATCGCCCGCATCGGCGGTAGATCCAGGCGGAGGCAGTCCTCGGCCTCGAGCGCGACGCAGACGTACCCCGACGAGTAACGCACGAGGAAGCCCATGAGCTCGGGGGTCGCGAGTTCGGCGGCGAAGATCAGGTCGCCCTCGTTCTCTCGGTCCTCGCTGTCCACCACGACCACGGCTCGTCCCGCCGCGATGTCGGCGATGGCGCGGTCGATGCCGTCGAAGGTGGTCACTGCTGCGGGTTCTCCTCGGTACTCATCAAACCCGGGCGTCGGCCGCGGGCACGGCCACAAGTATGGCGCATCCGGTCACCGGGACCGGCCACCGCGTCCGCCGAGGAGACGCTCCACGTACTTGGCCAGGACATCGACCTCGAGGTTGACCGCGTCCCCCGGGGTCAGGCCGCCCAGGATCGTGTCCTCCAGCGTGGTGGGGATGAGCGAGACCTCGAACCACGGCTCGGTCTGGTCCAGCGGACTGACCGCCGACACGGTGAGAGAGGTACCCGACACCGTGATCGACCCCTTCTCCACCACGTAGCGGGCGAGGTCCTGCGGCAACGAGACGCGCACCACGTGCCACTGGTCGTGCTCCGTCCTGCTGATCACCGCGCCGGTCCCGTCGACGTGCCCCTGGACGATGTGTCCGCCGAACCGCGCGTCCGCCCGCATCGCCCGCTCCAGGTTCACCGGGTCACCGGGGTTCAGCGCGCCCAGGGCGGTGCGGTCGAGGGTCTCGGCCATGACGTCGGCGTCGAAGCCCTCTCCGGCGGTGAACCCCGTGACGGTGAGGCAGACGCCGTTGACGGAGATCGACTCACCGTGACGGGTGTCCGACGTGACGAGGGGTCCGCGGATCCGCAGTCGCGCGGAGTCCCCGACGGTCTCGACCGATTCCAGCGTGCCGAGTTCCTCGACGATTCCGGTGAACATCAGTGTGGTCCTCTCGTGGGTGTGGTCATGCGTGCCGAGTGATCCGCGCGGTCATGCGGTGCGTCTGGTCAGGCGGAGGTAGACGTCACGTCCCAGGGTCGCGGTCTCGCGCACGTCGAAGCCGTGGGCCCCGGCGAGCGTGTCGACCCCGGCACCCTGGACGGCGGACCGACCGTCTCCCAGCACGATCGGGGCGAGGTAGGCCTCGACCTCGTCGACGAGCCCGGCGGCGAGGAACGCCCCGGCCAGACGGGGGCCGCCCTCGACCAGGACGTGCTGGACGTCGCCGAGCATCGCGAGCGCCTCCGCGGGATCGCGGGTGGCCAGGTGCCTGAACCGGCCGTCGGAACCCCGC
>NZ_JAALEC010000033.1:0-1935 GCF_014145205.1 Dietzia sp. DQ11-44 | reverse complement strand
TCCCGCCGACGCCGCGACGCAGGTTCTCGGCGGCGTGCCCGAGGTACACCAGGTGCCCGCCGGGGCGCAGCCATCCGCCGGCGTTGCGCAGGACGCGGGTGAGGCTCTCCATCTCGAGGTGGAGGAACCCGATGACGACGAGGTCCACGGACTCCTCCGGTGACCAGGTGGTGGCGTCGCCGACCACCCAGTCGACGCTGCCGCTGCGGCCGTCGTCGGAGTCCCTGGCGCGGGCCTGGTCGATCGCGACCTCGGAGAAGTCGACCGCCGAGACCTGCCACCCGTGTGCGGCCAACCATCGCGCGTGCCTGCCGTCGCCGCACGCCAGGTCCACGGCGGTGTCCACGGGCAGACCGGCGTCCTCGGCGCCCGTCACCTCCGCGACGATGCGTGCTGCGGGGGTGGTGCCCCACACGTCGGGCTGGGCGAGGTATCGGGCGTTCCAGTCGGAGGCGTCCACGTGCGGCGGTCCTTTCGGTACTGCTTCTCGATGCTGCTTCTGGGTGGTACTGCTTCTGGGGATACTGCTTCTGATCAATGGAATTCTGCGTGGCGCCGCGTCTCGGCGGTGCTGCACCCGGGTGTGGCCGGGGCGGCGGGGGCGACTCGATTCAGGGGCGCCGGAGCCACCGCAGGTGTTCGTCGTCGCCCTGCAGCTCCAGTCTCCTCCACAGGACGCTGCCCGGCACGGCCTGGCTGGGGTGACACTCCACGGCGGCCAGTTGCGCCGTGCGGTCGACGGTCAGCACCAGGTCGATCTCGTCGCCGGTCCGCCCGAGGAATCCGGCGTATCCCTCGGCCGCGAGTCTCCCGCAGATCTCCTCCGGGAGGGTCCACGCCACCACGGGGAGCCCGTGCCGGTCGGCCACCCTGGTGGCCGCGGCGGTGGCCGCCACGTGGTCCGGGTGACCGCTGATCCCGGTGGAGTCGAAGACGACGAGGCCCTCGGGCCGGGTCCTGTCCAGTGCACGCTCGACCTCGTCGTCGAGCACGGACGACCCGAGGTCTGCCAGGCCACCGTCGGGCAGGTCGCGCAACGTGACCCGCCTCGCCCCGAGGGCGTCCGCCGCGGCGCGTAGTTCGTGTTCCCGGATCCGTGAGAGGTCGCCCTCGACGCCGTGGAGCGTGGAGGCCTCGCCCCTGGTCAGGCAGAGGACGTCCACGCCCGCGCCGCCGTCGGCGAAGGTCGACAGCACGGCGCCGAGGCCGAACGGCTCGTCGTCGGGGTGGGCGACCACGGCCAGAACTGAACCCCAGCGTGGGAGTGCGGTCGTCTCGGTCATCTCCGCGTTCCTTTCCTCGAGCGGCTCCGGAACTTCTCGATACCCGGTACCGTATCGCCTCATGGGTGTTGCTCGCGAACGGTCGGACGTCTCGCTCTTCGCGCGGGTCTGGGTCGCGGCCGGCCCGGTGCTCGAGAGGGTCGGACTGGCCAGGGCCCGGCGCCGGTTGGTGGACGGACTGTCGGGGACGGTCGTGGAGGTGGGCGCGGGCAGTGGCGTGACGTTCCAGCACTACCCACCGGAGGTCACGAGGGTGGTGGCGATCGAACCGGACCCGCACCTCCGTGCCCACGCGCGGCGCTATGCGGCCCGTGCGTCGGTGCCGGTCGAGGTGGTGGATTCCGTGGCGGAGGCGCTGCCACTCGCGGACGGCGAGGCCGACGCGGTGGTCTTCGGGCTCGTCCTGTGCACTGTCCCCGACGTCCCGGTGGCCCTGGCCGAGGCGGACCGGGTACTCGCTCCCGGGGGAGAACTACGACTGCTCGAACACGTCCGGGCGGCGGGACGACTCGGGCGGGTGGCCGACCGGATCACGCCGGTGTGGAGCCGGCTCGGCGGGGGATGTCGCCCGAACCGGGACACCGGGCAGACGCTCTCCGAGGCCGGGTTCGACGTCTCCGGACTCAGGACCCGACCGTTCCCGCCGGTGCTC
>NZ_JAALEC010000327.1:0-2742 GCF_014145205.1 Dietzia sp. DQ11-44 | reverse complement strand
CGCGGTGTCGAAATCGGACGCGCTCGCGCCGCCCCGCTCGAGGGCCCGCCGCACCCGTCCCCGGCGGCAGCCGGTGAGCACGTACCAGTGGCCGCCGGCGGCCTCGGCGAGTTCGCCGATCTCGTACCGCGGTTCACCCTTGGCGCCTCCCCTCAGGTGGGCGCGGGCGATCGCACGCGAGAGTCTGCGGTAGCCCTCCCCTCCACGGGCCAACACGAGCAGGTGCTCATCCCCGGGCAGCGAGAGTTCGGCACCGAACACGGTCGCCAGACCCAGCTCGGAGGCCGCCTCGGCGAAGCGGACGACCCCGTACATCCCGTCGTGGTCGGTGATCGCCAGTGCGGTCAGTCCCAGCTCCGCCGCCGCCTCCGCCATCGCCTCGGGAGAGGAGGCACCGTCCAGGAAACTGAAGGCGGAATGGGCGTGGAGCTCGGCGTAGGGCACGCGCCCCTGGGTTCGGGGCCGTTGCGGAGGGGTGTACTCACCCCGTCGGCGGGACCAGGCGGGGGCATCGCTGCCGTCGCCGGGGTGCGGGTTCTGGGGCCCACGCGGGCCCGGTCGCCCGGACAGGACCCGCTCGAGCTCGGTCCAGGTCTTGGGGCCGTGGTACCAGTTCACCGGGCCTCACCCACCAGGGCCCGGTGCGTGGGCTCAGAGCTGGGTGAACGACTCCACGACCCACGCCGAGGCGTCGCCGGGCGGTTTGCGGCAACTCTGGGACCGAGGGGGGAGCGGGCGGGTGCCCGCCTCGACGCGCCAGGCGCGACCGTCGGTGTGACGGACCACGGCCACGCGCGGGGAATCGGGGTCGAGGGTGACGACGAGGTCGTCCACCCCCGCCTCCACACCGGAGTTCCGCACGGCGACCTCCGCCACCTGCCCGGCCGGTGGCCACGTACTGCGGCCCCGCAGGTTCTCGGTGACGACCCGACCGTCCAGCACCGCCTCGACGATCCCGGCCGCGTGGGCCACCTCCGCGGGCCCGTAGGTGTAACCGGTGCCGGGGAGCAACAGGACCGGGGCGAAGCGGTGCCCTCCGGTGTGGGAGCACTCCCACACCGCGGCATCGGGATCGAGTGAGGCCAGGCGTCCGCCCACCAGTGCCTCCAGCCCGGCCGCGACCGGGCGCCCCCGCACGGCGCAACACTGGTCACGCTTGGCGTGGGTGCACACGAGCGGGACAGGTGCCGCGACCTCGCGGGTCCCGGCCACGTGCCCGTCGGGAGACAGGTCCAGCCCGAGCAACTCCCCGGGCCCGTCGACACGGCCGGTGCGGATGTTCTGCCGGCCGGGGCGGGTGTCGCAGAGGTAGAAGCGGTGCCGGTCGAGCCGCTGGCCCTCCCGGCCGGGCCGCCGGATGAAGAGCATGCGCGACCCACAGGCCTCGACGTGGTCCTTGAGACGTCGGGACAGGTCCTCGCCCAGCGCCTCACCGTCGAAGATGTCGCGGCCCCAGCGCCCGGGGACCTCCAGCAGCACCCACGACTCCTCGTGGGCGGCGGTGCCGGCCGGTGGCTCATCGGCCGACTGCAGGGAGCACCAGTCCGGTTGTGTGGCGGAATCGGTATCTGACACGACCCCATGGTGCCCCATCCCGCGAGGAGGCGTAACTGTAGCCACCTTGTGGGACAAAAGTGACCAGAGGGATCTAGGCTGGGCCTATGCGTATCCGTCACCGCCGCCTCGCCGCGGCCGCCGCCCTCACCGCCGTCGCGTCCCTGGGCCTGGCGGGATGTGGAGCCGACACCTCGACCGACACCCCCACCACGAGCCAGACCACCACGGCGGGATCCTCCCCGGCCGCGCTGGCCCGGGCCCTGGCGCCGGACGAGACCGAGACCTCCGATCCCTCCGCCAGGCCCGCGGACTCCGCTCCGAAGAGTGAGGACTCCGGCGACGCCGCCGAGCGCGCCGAGCTCGTCGTGACCGAGATCCGCGTGGGCGACTACCAGGGCAAGGACCGCGTGGTCTTCGAACTCGAGGGCCAGGGCGTCCCGGGGTACTCCGTGGACTACGTGGACGCACCCGCCCAGCAGGGCAGCGGTTTCCCGGTGGAGGTGCCCGGGGACTCGTTCCTCCAGGTGATGATCCGCGACCAGGTCCTGCCCACCACGACCTCCATGACGGAGGTCCCCGTGGGCACCGTCTCGAGCGACGAGGCGACCGGTGTCGCCGGAGTGGCCTTCGCGGGCCAGTTCGAGGGCCAGGCGCAGTCCGTCATCGGTCTCGAGGGCACGGACCGCGCCTTCTCGGCCTTCCTCCTCCAGAACCCGACCCGACTGGTGGTCGACATCGAGCGCTGAGCCCACCCGGCGAGCGACGGGGGCCGCGACCACGGTGAGTCGTGGACGGTTCATTCGTATACCCCCTCGACGGTCCAACTCCCCGGTTCGTCCCCGACCAGGCAGCACAGCAACAACGCGGCCGCCCGCTCGGGGACGACCTGTATCCGGGCCCTCGGCCGGCGGGGCTCACCACCGGGACCCGCCTCCCACCAGGCCTCATCGATCGGCCACGGCCTCGACCAACCGACCAACGCGCATCGACGGCCCGTCACCTCGACCGACTCGGGTCGTCCGGTGAGCAGGCCTCGCGGACCGACCCCGACCGGCGCCCCCGCCGCGGTGCGCAGCAGAACCCCCCCTGCGAGGGGAACCCGTGCCACGACCCCCGACCCGGGGTCACGGCTCTCACGGATCTCCAATCGATAACCCGGCCCCGGCCACACCACCGACGGCGACG
>NZ_JAALEC010000326.1:0-9895 GCF_014145205.1 Dietzia sp. DQ11-44 | reverse complement strand
GGTCTCCCGACGCCCTCTCCGCGCGGGCGCACGACTCCGGCGTCGGCGCCCAGGTAGATCAGGCCGGGCAGCGCGAACGCCCGCCGGTGGGGCACCGCGGGCACGTGTCCCCGACGGATCATCACGTCGGAAGGGTCGATGGTGTGGCCGAAGAACGCGCGGAGGTCGTCGCGGACCTCGGGGGGCGGGTCGAGGGGTGGGGGAGCCAGTCCCAGGGCGTCGAGACGCCGGTCCACGGCGCGAGCGGTGGCGCCGACCAGGTGTCCCAGTGCATCCGCCGCCCGGGCGACGGCGGTACTCATCCGGTACCGAACGCCGGACCTCGACACCCCGTGGGCCACCAGTTCGTCCTCGCGGGCCACCTGTTCGTCTGCGAGGAGTCTGCGCAGTCGCTCGACCAGCCGCTGTGGGGCGGGGGGTGGCGGCGTGCGGGCCATCGGGAGTCCTCCCGGAAACAAGTGGGCCCCGGATCCTCACGGATCCGGGGCCACTTCTACTGTCTCGACACAGTGTGCGCGAGGGGGGACTTGAACCCCCACGTCCGTTAATAGGACACTAGCACCTCAAGCTAGCGCGTCTGCCATTCCGCCACTCGCGCTCGCACACTGATGACCTGCACCGGTTCGTTCCCGGCTTGGTCGTGCGAGGAATGACACTAGCCGATGCGCGAACCGTGGGACAAATCGGACCCCGCTCACACACGGCGCCTGCCGGTCATCGCTGGTAGACAAGGACGTGACCGGCTGGGGGATACCTCCCCACACCGTCCGACCCAGGAGGATGACGATGACCGACTTCCGCGTGCCGAACCCCTATGACGCCCTTCCGGATCTCCCCGCGCTCGAGGTGACGAGCGAGTCCTTCGCCGAGGGCTCCACCCTGTCGTCCGCGCAGCTCGGCGGGAAGATGGGCGTCGAAGGCGGCGAGGACAAGTCCCCCCAGGTGAGTTGGAGTGCCGGACCGGAGGGGACCCGGACCTATGTGGTGACCGTGTTCGACCCCGACGCGCCGACCGCCTCGGGGTTCTGGCACTGGTCGGTGGCCAACATCCCGGCCGACGTGACCTCGCTACCGGAGGGGGCGTGCACCGGCGACGACACCTCGGGCCTCCCGGAGGGGGCCGTCGTGGTCCGCAACGACGCCGGGTTCAGGGGGTTCGTGGGTGCGGCCCCACCGGAGGGCCACGGTCCGCACCGGTACATCCTCGCCGTTCACGCCGTCGGCGACGAGATCGAACTCGGAGAGGACGCCTCCTGCGCCTTCGTGGGGTTCAACCTCTTCGGGCAGGGCCTGGCCCGCGGGACCACCACGGCGCTCTTCGAGCAGTGAGAGTCAGCTGACCGCGGAACCGACGGCCTCCGCCAGGGAGGCGAACCCGCCCTGCCGGAGCCGTCGGGCGACGAGCTTGTTGGTCCCACGGATGAGACCGGGGCCGGTGAACACGAAGCCGGTGTAGGTCTGGACAAGATGAGCACCGTGGGTGATGCGGTCCCACACGTCCTCCGGGGTCTCGACGCCGCCGACCGAGATGATGACGATCCGATCGCCGGCCCGCTCGTGGATCCGGGCGAGCACCTGGCGGGACCGGTCCGCGACGGGTGCCCCCGAGATCCCGCCCGCGCCCATCGCCGCCACCGTGCTCGCCGGGGTCGTGAGCCCGTCGCGCGAGATGGTGGTGTTGGTGGCCACGATGCCGGCGAGGCCGAGCTCCACGACGAGATCGGTGACCGCGTCGATGTCCGCGTCGTCCAGGTCCGGGGCGATCTTGACCAACACCGGGATCGTCGCCACCTCACGGACCGCCGTGAGGATGGGACGCAGCGATTCGACCGCCTGCAGGTCCCTCAGGCCGGGGGTGTTGGGGGAGCTGACGTTGACCACCATGTAGTCGGCCAGCCCGGTGAGCATGCTGGCCGAGGCCACGTAGTCGCGAACGGCGTCCTCCGCGGGCACCACCTTGGTCTTGCCGATGTTGATCCCCACCGGGTCGCTGCTGCGCCGACGACGCAGGTTGTTGGCCGCGTTGCCCGCGCCGTGGTTGTTGAACCCCATGCGGTTGAGGATGGCCCGGTCCTCCGGCAGCCGGAACAGACGAGGTGACGGGTTGCCGGGCTGGGGTGAGGCGGTGACCGTGCCGACCTCACTGAAACCGAAGCCGATCGCCCCCCACGAGTCGACGGCGGCCGCGTTCTTGTCGAAACCGGCCGCGAGGCCGAGCGGCCCCGGAAAGCGACGTCCCAGGACATCCTGGGCCAGCACCGGATCCCGGACGCCGAGGAACCGGCGCACCATGGAGCCCAGTGGCGGCACCAGGGTCAGCAGCTTGAGAAAGCCGAATACCAGGTGGTGGATCCGCTCCGCCGGAAAGCGGAACAGCACACTCTTCATCAGCGAGTACACGGTCCTCCTCGATGGGACGTGGGTGGTCCTTCGATCAGCTCGACGGCACGGGCAGTGATGGGCGCATCAGGTGGAGGCCGGCACCGTCGGAGGAACCGACGACCACGGTCCCGGAGGCCGTGACCACCAGCGAGTCCGGCTGACGTACCGTCGCGATCTCGGCACGCCGGACCCCTGTGCCGTCGCCGAGATCGTACGCCTGGACGGTATTGGTTCCGGTGGAGGTGACCCAGACGACGTCCCGGGTGTGGTCCCCGGCGACCGCCCAGGGGGCCGCTGCGACCGGGAACTGCTGGTGGAGCCGGATCGGGGAGGTCGAGTAGACGAGGAGCGTGTCACCCACGGTGTCGCTGGCCACGACCGTGCCCTCGCCGTACTCGTCGAGTCGCCCGGCGCCCTTCCCGGCGCGCAGGAGCGGTCCCGCGCCGTCCTCGTCCAGGTCGATGCTGGCGATGACGGTGTCCGGTCGGCTGAACGCCGTGACCGAACCGTCCCGGGCCACACTGATCCGATCGACCGATGTCAGGCCTGCGAGGCGATGTTGTTCCGTCCCGTCGGCGTCCCGGACGACCACGTCGCCGCCGGGGGCGCCCGTGAGCAGGCGACCGTCGGTGGTCACGGCCGCCGCGGTGACCGGTCCGAGCCCCGAGATCTCGCGCGCGTCACCTGCCGCCGTGACCACGACGACGCCGTCGCCGAAGGGGACAAGAACCGTCCCGTCGACCCCGGCAGTGGCGGTTCCCGCATCCGCGGGCAGCTCGACGGTCGTCTCCGGGATCCATCGGGTCCCGTCCACGCGGGCGATCTCCAGAGTCGGCGGGCCGTCGACCTGCGCCACCACCGTGTCACCCACGGCGACCAGCGAGGACACGGAACCCGGGACCGGGACGACCTCACCGCCCTCGGGATCGGAGACCTGGGGCGACGCGGCGGGTCGGGCGTTACCCTGCTCGATCCCGGTGTAGTCCTCCAGTTGGCTGGTGGTCGACGCGCAGCCGGCGAGCCCGACGGCGAGGGAGAGCAGAGCGGCGGTCACAGCGGAGCGGCGGTGGACACGAAGGGGCACGGTGTTCCTTTCGACTTCTCCACAGTGTCCCCCACGCGGGTCCTCAGTCGCCGTCCAGGTCCGGACGACTACCCTCACGGCGGTGCGGTGAGACACCCGCGCCCGTGCCGACGTTCCCCGACAGAAAGCAGCGCCCGTGAACCCGACGGTCCTGGCCGCCCCCGCTGCGGACGGCATGTCCTGGCTCCAGGTGATCGTGCTCTCCGTGATCCAGGGGATCACGGAGTTCCTGCCCGTCTCGTCCTCCGGGCACCTCCGCATCTTCTCCACCTGGTTGTTCGGTGCGGACGCGGGAGCCTCGTTCACGGCGGTCATCCAGCTCGGCACGGAGGCCGCCGTGCTGGTGTTCTTCTTCAAGGACATCGTGCGGATCCTCGTCGCGTGGTTCCGGGGGGTGTTCGACCGCCGGCGCCGCGACGACCCGGACTACCGGCTCGGGTGGTACGTGATCATCGGCTCGGTCCCCATCGCCGTGATCGGCTTCTTCGGCAAGGACCTCATCCGGGACGCCGCCCGGAACCTGTGGATCACGGCGATCGTGCTGATCGCGTTCTCGTTCGTGTTCCTCATCGCGGAGAAGGTCTCCAAGCAGGACCGCCCCGTCGACGGCCAGTCGCTCGAGGGCTTGACGATGAAGGACGCGGTGGTCATGGGACTGGCCCAGTGCCTGGCGCTGATCCCCGGTGTCAGCCGTTCGGGCGGCACCATCTCGGCCGGGCTGTTCCTCAACATGTCCCGCGAGGCCGCCGCACGGTTCTCCTTCCTGTTGGCGATCCCGGCGGTCCTGGCCTCCGGGTTGTTCAGCCTCCCCGACGCGTTCGAGCCGTCCGTGGGGCAGTCCGCCACCGGGATCCAGCTGATCGTGGGATCGGTGATCGCGTTCGTGCTGGGCTACGCCGCCATCGCGTGGCTCCTGCGCTTCGTGCAGAACCACTCGCTGGCCTGGTTCGCCGGGTACCGCATCATCCTCGGCCTGGCCGTCATCGCGCTGCTGTCCACCGGCGCGATCCCCGCGACCTGACCTCACCACCGAAGTGGCGCGGCGTCGGTAACCTGCCGTCATGACCGTCATCCTCCTGCGCCACGGCCGCTCGACCGCCAACACCGCGCTCACCCTGGCCGGCCGCACGTCCGGGGTCGCGCTCGACGAGACGGGCCGGGCGCAGGCACAGGACCTCTGCCGACGTCTCGACGGTCTCCCGGTCGAGGCGGTCGTCCGGTCGCCGCTCATGCGCTGCCGGGAGACGGTCGAGCCGTTGGCCGCCGCGTTCGGGGTGGAACCGGTGGTCGAGGAGGGCCTGGTCGAGGTCGACTACGGCACCTGGACCGGACGGACCCTGACCGAGCTCGCGTCCGAACACATGTGGTCGGTGGTGCAGCAGCACCCCTCCTCGGCCGTCTTCCCCGGGGGTGAGTCCCTCGCCGAGATGGCCACCCGCGCCGTCTCGGCCGTCCGGGAGCACGACCGCCGCCTGGCCGAGGACGCGGGCCGTGACGTGCTGTGGGTGGCGTGTAGCCACGGAGACGTGATCAAGTCGGTGATCGCCGACGCGTACGGGATGCATCTCGACCACTTCCAGCGCATCGTGGTGGAGCCGGGATCGGTGTCGGTGGTCCGCTACACCCCCCACCGGCCGTTCGTCCTCCGGGTCAACGACACCGGTGGAGACCTCGCCAGTCTCCGCGGGGAGCCCGCCGGACACGTGGGCAACGCCACCACCGGAGACGCCAGCTCGGACGCGGTTCCCGGCGGGAACGTACCCTTATGAACCGCACCTCCACCCGGGACCACCCGGCACCACACGGCAGCACACGAGGGAGACGACCGGCATGAGCAGGGAAGTCCACGAGTTCCGCGACCCGGCCCGGTTCGTGGTGGGCACGGTCGGCCAACCCGGCGAGCGCGTGTTCTTCGTCCAGGCCACGGGCGGCGGCCGAACCGTCTCCGTCCGGTGCGAGAAGCAACAGGCCCAGATCCTCTCGGAGCGGATGGGGGATCTCCTCGACGAGATCGCCGCGAAGTCCGATGTCCCCGTCCCCCCGGCCGCCGGCGTCGTGGACGACCTGGCGCCGCTGGAGATGCCCGTCGACGCGGAGTTCCAGGTGGGCACGATGGGCCTGGGGTGGGACGGCGAGAAGAGCCAGATCGTCGTGGAGCTGCTGGCGGCGGACCCCACCGCCACCGACGAGTCGGTGGTCCTCTCGGACGCGGAGGACGCCCCGGACGCGCTCCGCGTGTTCCTGACCCCGCAGCGTGCACGGCAGTTCGTCCTGCGCAGCGAGAAGGTCGTCTCCGCCGGGCGCACTCCGTGCCCGCTGTGCGGCGAGCCGATCGACACCACGGGTCACCTGTGCATCCGCCTCAACGGGTACCTCCCGCGCTCCGGTGATGCGCTCGCCGACCTCGTCGACCCGTGACCGCCCGCCCGCCGGGCCCCGAACTCACCGTTCTGCACCGGATCCCCTCGGGAAGCAACGCGGTGTACCGCTGCGTGGACGCCGAGGGCGGGCACTGGGTGTACAAACCGTCGGCGGGGGAGCGGCCGCTCATGGACTTCCCCGACGGCAGCCTGGCGGCCCGGGAGATCGCGGCGTACGCGGTGTCCGTGGCCCTGGGGTGGGACCTGGTGCCCGAGACGGTGGGAGCACACGGCCCCGGCGGCCCGGGGATGGCGCAACGATGGATCGACGAGCTCGACCGGGGTGAGGCGCCCGGCCACGACCCGGTGGACGTCCACCCGGTGGGCGCCCTTCCCCCCGGCCGGGTGGCGGTGCTCCGGGGTGAGGGATCCCGCGGGGAGGACGTGGTGGTGGCGCACGCCCTGGACGAACGGCTCCGTCGTATCGCGTTGTTCGACCACGTCGTCAACAACGCCGACCGCAAGGGCGGACACGTCCTCGTCGACACCTCCGGCCTGATCTGGGCGATCGATCACGGCCTGTCGTTCCACACCGAGCCGAAGCTGCGCACCGTCCTGTGGGGGTGGGCCGGCCAGCCGCTGCCCCCGGGGGATCTCGAGGGACTGGGCAGGGTGCGCGACGGGCTGTCCGGGGACGCCCTCCTCGCGGAAAGCCTGCGTGACCTGCTCTCACCCGCCGAGGTACGCGCACTGGGCGCTCGGGTCACCGCACTGCTCGACGGCGAGGTGTTCCCCGTACCGGGAGCGGGCTACCCGTTACCCTGGCCGCTCTTCTGAACCCGCCCGGTATCTAGACTCGCCCGCATGCACTCGTGGCCCCCGCCTGCCGTCCCCGCCGTCCCCGGCGACGGTGCCCCCCTGAAGTTGTACGACACGGCGAGCGGACAGGTCCGGGAGGTGTCCGCCGGGCCCGTCGCAGGGATGTACGTCTGCGGCATCACCCCCTACGACACCACCCACCTCGGTCACGCGGCGACCTACCTGACGTTCGATCTGGTGTACCGGCTCCTGCTGGACGCCGGACACGAGGTCCACTACGTCCAGAACACCACGGACGTCGACGACCCGCTGTTCGAAAGGGCGGAGCGCGACGGCGTGGACTGGAGGGAACTCGGGGACCGCGAGACCGATCTGTTCCGCTCCGACATGGAGGCGCTCCGCGTGCTCCCACCCCGCGACTACGTGGCCGCCACCGAGACCATCGACGAGGTCGTGGAGATGGTCGCCGAGCTCGTCGACCGCGGCCACGCCTACCGGATCGATCCCGGGGTCGACGGGTACCCCGATGTCTACTACCGACACCGGGCCACCCCGGCCTTCGGGTACGAGTCGGGGTACGACGCCCAGGAGATGGCCGGCGCGTTCGCCGAGCGCGGCGGGGACCCGGACCGGCCCGGCAAGGAGCACCCGCTGGACGCACTGCTGTGGCGGGTGCAGCGACCGGGGGAGCCGTCCTGGCCCTCGCCCTGGGGGGCGGGCAGACCCGGATGGCACATCGAGTGTTCGGCGATCGCCCGGAACCGCCTGGGTATGGAGTTCGACATCCAGGGTGGGGGCAGCGACCTCGCGTTCCCACACCACGAGTTCTCCGCCGCCCACGCCGAGGCCGCGACCGGCCGCTCCCCGTTCGCGCGCTTCTACGTGCACGCGGCGATGATCGGCCTCGACGGGGTCAAGATGAGCAAGTCGTTGGGCAATCTCGTCCGGGTCAAGACACTCCGCGAACAGGGGGTGGACCCGGCCGTCATCCGACTCGCCCTGGCCGCCGGCCATTACCGGACGGACCGCTCCTGGTCGGAGGACCTGCTCGCGGAGGCCCGCTCCCGGTGCGAGACGTGGTTCCGTGCGATCTCCCGGGGATCGGGCGCCGACTCCGCCGCGACCATCATCGCCGTGCGGGAACGTCTCGCGGACGACCTCGACACCCCCGGCGCCCTGGCCGCGGTCGACAGGTGGGCCGAGGCGACCCTGGCCGGGGACGAGTCCGACCCGTCCGCGGGACCGTCCATCGCGACCGCCCTCGACGCCCTGCTCGGTCTCGCCCCCGCCACCTGACGGCGTTCCGGTGACCGGTCTGACGGTCTGACGGGCGACGGTCTACCCGGCGTCGGGCTCGTCCCGCTCGCCTCGCAGGAAGCGCTCGAACTCGGCGGCGATCGACTCGCCGTCGACCAGCGGCATCGTCTCCCCGTCAGCGGCCCGACCACGGTCGGGTTCGGGGTCGACCCCCGCCCCGACACCGTTCTCGTCGTCCATCCGGTCCTCCAGGGACTGGATGTAGTCGCGGAGGTCCTCGTCCTCGCCGGCGGCGGCGTCGACCTTCGCGACCCACGTGCGGGACTGCACGCGCAGTGCGTCCATCGGGACGGCCACCCCCAGGTTCTCCGCCAACCAGGACAGCACCGCCTCGGTGCCGCGCGGATTGGGCGGTGCGGCAACGTAGTGGGGGACACCCGCCCACAGACTCACCGTCGGGACCCCGGCCTCGGTGAGGAGTTGCTGGAGGACCCCGGTCATCCCGGTGGGCCCCTCGTAATCGGAGGCCCGGACCCCCATCTCGGCCATCCTCTGCCGATTGAACGCCGTCCCGGTGAGCGGAACGGGGCGGGTGTGGGGCACATCGGCGAGATAGGCACCCAACAGCACCACCTCGGTGACTCCCAGGGTGTCGACGAGGTCCACGAACTCGGAGGCGAACCGGCGCCACTTCAGACCCGGCTCGGGCCCCCGGACCAGCAGCACGTCGTGGTCGAACCCGTCCGGTCGGCACGCGGACACGAGGATCTGTGGCCACTCGACCGATCGCGACACCCCGCCGGAATGCCGGACCGTCGGCCGCTGGTCGAGGTAGTCGAAGAACTCGTCGCCACCGATCTCCGCGATCTGCCGCGCCTCCCAGGTCAGGGCGAGATGTTCGACGGTCCCGGTCGCCACGTCCGCGGCGTCGTTCCAGCCCTCGAAGGCCACGATCATCACCGGGCTCTCGAGATCGAGGTGCCCGTCGGGGGTCCATTCGACAGTCATCAGTACAGCCTACGGACGGACACTTCCGGGGCACCCATACACTGGGGCCATGTCTGTCGATTTCGATTCGCCCCTGTTGGACGCCGCCCGCCGGCGAGTACTGATCAGCGACGGGGCGATGGGCACGATGTTGCAGGCGGTGGACCTGGACGTCGACGTCGACTTCCTCGGTCTGGAGGGATGCAACGAGATCCTCAACGCCACCCGCCCGGACGTCGTCGCGGACATCCACCGTGCGTTCTTCGAGGCCGGCGCGGATCTGGTGGAGACCAACACCTTCGGGTGCAACCTGTCCAACCTGGGGGACTACGACATCGTCGACCGCATCGGCGAGCTGGCCGAGAAGGGTGCCGCGATCGCCCGGCAGGTCGCCGACGAGATGGGCCCCTCCGAGGACGGCACCCCGCGGATGGTGCTCGGCTCCCTCGGACCGGGGACCAAGTTGCCCTCGCTCGGGCAGTCCACGTTCGAGGAGATGAGGGACGCCTACGCCCGCGCGGCGGAGGGCCTGGCCCGGGGCGGAGCCGACGCGTTCCTCGTGGAGACCAGCCAGGACCTGCTCCAGGTCAAGGCCGCGGTACTGGGCTGCCAGGACGGCATGGCCGCCGCCGGGCGCCGGCTGCCCATCATCACGCACGTGACCATCGAGACCACCGGGACCATGCTCCTGGGGTCCGACATCGGGGCGGCACTGACCGCGCTCGAACCGCTCGGCATCGACATGATCGGCCTCAACTGCGCCACCGGGCCCGCCGAGATGATCGAGCACCTGCGCTACCTCACCCAGCACGCCGGCGTCCCCGTCTCCGTCATGCCCAACGCGGGACTGCCCGAACTGGGAGAACACGGAGCCGTGTACCCGCTCGGCGCCGAGGCGTTCGGCCCCCAGGTCGCCGACTTCGTCTCCGAGTTCGGGCTGTCGATGGTCGGCGGATGCTGCGGCACCACCCCCGAACACATCACCCGCCTCCGGGACGAGGTGAGG
>NZ_JAALEC010000325.1:0-5565 GCF_014145205.1 Dietzia sp. DQ11-44 | reverse complement strand
TGAGCCGGTCAACGCGGTCGCCTCCCTCTACAGCTCGACGCCGCTGCGGGCCGACGCCGGCATCCTCATGATCGGCGAGCGCACCAACGCCAACGGGTCCAAGCGGTTCCGGGACGCGATGCTCGCCGCCGACTGGGACACCTGCATGGACATCGCCAAGGAGCAGATGCGGGACGGGGCGCAGATGATCGACCTCTGCGTGGATTACGTCGGCCGGGACGGCTCGGGGGACATGGCCGAGTTGGCCGGACGGCTGTCGACCTCCTCGACCCTGCCGATCATGCTCGACTCGACCGAACCCGAGGTCATCCGGACGGGCCTGGAGCACCTCGGCGGACGGTGCACGGTCAACTCGGTCAACTACGAGGACGGGGCCGGACCGGACTCGCGATTCCAGAGGATCATGGAACTGGTCTCGCGCCACGGCGCCGCGGTGGTCGGGCTGGCCATCGACGAGGAGGGCCAGGCGCGCACGGCGGACCGCAAGGTCGAGATCGCGGAGCGGATCATCGCCGACCTCACGGAGAACTGGGGGATCGCCGAGGACGACATCATCATCGACTGCCTGACCTTCCCCATCTCCACCGGCCAGGAGGAGGTGCGACGGGACGGGATCGAGACCATCGAGGCCATTCGCAGGCTCACCCGATCGCACCCGAGAATCCACACCACGTTGGGACTGTCCAACATCTCGTTCGGCCTCAATCCCGCCGCGCGCCAGGTGCTCAACTCCGTGTTCCTGCACGAGTGCATCCAGGTCGGCCTGGACACCGCGATCGCGCACAGCTCCAAGATCCTGCCCATGAGCAAGATCGACGATCGCCAGCGGGAGGTCGCGCTCGACCTCGTCTACGACCGCCGCAAGGAGGGGTACGACCCGCTCCAGGTGTTCATGGAGCTCTTCGACGGTGTGTCCACCGCGAGCACCAAGGACGCGAGAGCGGCCGAGCTCGCCGCGATGCCGCTCATGGACCGCTTGTCGGCGCGGATCGTCGACGGCGAGCGCAAGGGCCTCGAAGCCGATCTCGATGCGGCGATGCAGGAGATCCCCCCGCTCGAGATCATCAACACCCACCTGCTCAGTGGCATGAAGACGGTCGGCGAACTGTTCGGTTCGGGCCAGATGCAGCTGCCGTTCGTCCTGCAGTCTGCCGAGACCATGAAGACCGCTGTCGCCCATCTGGAACCCCACATGGAGGCGAGCGACGAGGACGGCAAGGGCCGCATCGTCCTGGCGACGGTCAAGGGCGACGTCCACGACATCGGCAAGAACCTGGTGGACATCATCCTGTCCAACAACGGGTACGACGTGGTCAACATCGGCATCAAGCAGCCGATCGCGGACATCATCTCGGCGGCCCGGGAGCACAAGGCCGACGTGATCGGCATGTCCGGCCTCCTGGTCAAGTCCACCGTGGTGATGAAGGACAACCTCGCGGAGCTCAACTCCGAGGGCATCGCCGGCGACTTCCCGGTCCTGCTGGGTGGTGCCGCCCTGACGCGCGCCTACGTCGAGGTGGACCTCGCCGGGATGTACGAGGGCGACGTGTTCTACGCCCGCGACGCGTTCGAGGGACTGCGCCTGATGGACGAGGTGATGACGGCCAAGCGGACCGGCGTCCCCATGTCCGAGTCCTCGGACGCGTCGGCCAAGGCCGCCGAACGGCGCGAGCGCCGGGCCCGCAGCGAGCGGATCGCCGCCAAACGGGCCGCCGAGGCCGAGCCCGTCGTCGTCCCGGCGAGGTCGGACGTCGCGGCGGACCAGCCGATCGCCACCCCGCCCTTCTGGGGCACGCGGATCGCCAAGGGCATCCCCGTCGCCGACTACGTCGGTCACCTCGACGAGCGTGCGCTGTTCTTCGGGCAGTGGGGACTTCGCGGGACGCGCAGCGGGGACGGCCCCGATTACGACGAGCTGGTCGCCACCGAGGGTCGGCCGCGCATGCGTTCATGGATCGACCGACTCACCACCGAGAGGATCCTGGCCCACTCCGCTGTGGTCTACGGGTACTTCCCGGCCTACTCCGACGGCGAGGACATCTGTGTGCTGGCCGAGCCTCGTCCGGACGCGGAGGTGCTGCACCGGATCTCCTTCCCCCGCCAACAGCGGGGACGGTTCCTGAGCATCCCGGATTTCCTGGCCTCCAAGGAGCGTTGCGAGGCCGAGGGAACCGTCGACGTCCTGCCCTTCCAGCTCGTCACCATGGGGACCCCGATCGCGGACTTCGCCAACGAGCTGTTCGCGGCGGACAACTACCGCGACTACCTCGAGGTCCACGGCCTGTCGGTCCAGCTCACCGAGGCGCTGGCCGAGTTCTGGCACCGGCGGGTGCGCGACGAACTGCGCCTGCCCGAGGGCGCTGTCTCGGACGAGGACCCCGACACCATTCACGACTACTTCGACCTCAAGTACCGGGGAGCCCGCTACAGCTTCGGTTACGGCGCGTGCCCGGACCTGGAGTCCCGCAAGGTCGTGGTGGACCTGCTGGAGCCGGAGCGAATCGGGGTCGAGCTGTCGGAGGAACTGCAGCTTCACCCCGAGCAGTCGACGGATGCGTTCGTGCTCTACCACCCGGAGGCCAAGTACTTCAACGTCTGACCAGGGCACCGCACTGCTAACACCTTGTGATGCCCGGTCGATGAACAGAGAGAGACCAACTCGGCGACAGTCCACCGAGAGCGCCGGCGAGGAGCCAGATATGACCACCTTCCGTCGATCAGCCGCCCTGACCTGTGTGGCGAGCCTTCTCGCCGGAGGGGCAGCCGTGGCACTCGCGCCTGCGGCCTCGGCCCAGGTGTGGCACCCCTCGCCGGCCTGGGACGTCCGTATGCCGTACCCGCTGGGCGGCGAGCACACCATTCGCTTCGGCGCCTTCACCACCTGCAAGCTGGGCGGAGACGAGCGCTTCCACCAGGCACTGAGCGCGAACGCCAGGGACCTCGACCAGCCCGTCGGCTCGTTCGACTTCTCGGCAACCCTCTTCCCGTTCAACTCCGCCACCGTGGAGTGGCACAACATCGATACCGACGCGAGGGGCGTGCGCACGGTCCAGTCGACCGGACCCGAAGTGGGCGTCGGCGGGGTGTTCACCGGACACGGACGGCTGGCGGTCACCATCACCACCAGTAGGTCCGCCCTACCCACCTTCGCCCCCGGGTCGGTCGCACCGTTCGCCTCCGCAACCCATACCGAACGATTCCTCGTTCCTGCGGGGAACTGCCACTGAACGGCGGTTGACGGAGGAACCAACGGGGCCGGTCACGGTACCCCCGGTGGCCCGTTGTCCGGTAGACAGTAGCCCGTGACCAGCATTTCGTACTCCCGTCTCCCCGCCGCCGTGTGTCTCGACATGGACGGCACGCTCGTCGACACCGAGCGATTGTGGGACATCGCCGTCTACGAGCTCGCCGAGTACCTGGGCCGTCCGCTCGACGAGGCGACCCGCGAGCGGACCCTGGGCAACTCGCTCCCCGGGTTCTTCGCGATCCTGGGCGAGTACACCGGGCGCACCATCGAGGGCGCCGAGTTCGATCGACTGGCCCTCCGGCTCAACTCACGGGTCACCGAGCTGATGCGGTCCGATATGCGGTGGCGGCCGGGGGCCGAGGAGCTGCTGGAGGACCTCGCCTCGACTAACGCCCCGGTCGCCCTGGTGACCAACACGACCGCAGACGTCGCGGCGGTGCCGCTGGAGTTCATCGACCGTTCGCGGTTCGATGTGGTGGTGACGGGGTGCATGGTGGCCGACCCCAAGCCGGAACCCGACCCCTACCTGCTGGCGTGCTCGCGGCTCGGGGTCGAGGCCACCACCGCCGTCGCGGTCGAGGACTCGGTCACCGGCGCCACCTCGGCGGTCGCCGCGGGATGCCGGGTCCTGTACGTCCCGTCGACCGACGGACAACCGGACGTGGTCGGGGCACACACCCACCCGAGCCTCACGGGCGTGAACGCGTCCGGTCTCGTCGCCCTCACCTCGGGCACGCCCGTGGCTGCGGCTGTGGGACAATCGGGCGCGTGAAGACCTTCGACTCCCTGTTCGCCGAGCTGTCCGAGCGCATCGCCGCGCGACCCGAGGGCTCCGGCACCGTCGCCGCCTTCGACAAGGGCGTGCACCATCTGGGCAAGAAGGTCAACGAAGAGGCGGGCGAGGTGTGGATCGCCGCCGAGTACCAGTCGGATGAGGAACTGGCCGAGGAGATCTCGCAGCTCCTCTACTGGACCCAGGTCATGATGCTCAAGCGCGGACTCGGTCTCGAGGACGTCTACCGGCATCTCTGACCGCCACCCCGAGCACCCCTCCCGCACCGAATCCTGGAGCCGCCATCATGCTGCGTGTCGCAGTGCCCAACAAGGGCGCCCTGTCCGAGTCCGCCTCCGAGATGCTGTCCGAGGCGGGGTACCGCCGGCGTACTGAGGGCAGTAAGGACCTCACGCTGATCGACCGTGAGAACGACGTCGAGTTCTTCTTCCTGCGACCCAAGGACATCGCCGTCTACGTGGGCTCGGGGCGACTCGAGCTGGGGATCACCGGCAGGGATCTGAGTATGGACTCGATGGCGGAGGTGGACGAGCTCCTCGACCTCGGCTTCGGACACTCCACCTTCCGCTACGCCGGCCCCTCCGGTGCCGGGTGGACCACGGACCGTCTGGCGGGGGCCCGAATCGCGACGTCGTACCCCAACATCGTCCGCCGCGACCTTGAGCAGCGGGGGATCGAGGCGGAGGTCATCCGGCTGGACGGCGCGGTGGAGATCTCCATCCAGCTCGGGGTGGCGGACTGCATCGCCGACGTGGTGGGTTCGGGTCGGACACTCAAGGTGCACGGTTTGGAGGCCTTCGGGGACGTCCTGTGCGACTCGATGGGCGTCCTGGTCGCGCGCGCCGGCGCCGAGACGACCCCTGCGATGGCACAGATGAGGGCCCGCCTGCAGGGCGTCGTGTTTGCCCAGCAGTACATGATGTTGGACTACGACTGCCCCAAGGAGCTCCTGGAGTCGGTCTCGGCCATCACCCCTGGCATCGAGTCACCCACCGTCTCCCCGATGGCCGACCCGGCTTGGGTGGCGGTGCGGTCGATGGTGCCGCGCAAGAAGGTCAACTCGATCATGGACGAGCTGGTCGCGGCCGGCGCCAAGGCGGTCATCGCCACGGACATCCGGTCCTGCCGCATGGGGTGACGCACTGCGGTCCCGGTGGTGCGGCGGTGCGCGGCACGCCTCGGCGCCCGATCGACTCAGACCCGTTCGACGAGCAGAGCCTGCAGCGTGTGGCCGATGGCTCCCACCTCGTCGTACAGGGTCCCGGACGTGGCCCCGACGCCGTCGGGGCCGATCGAGGCGGACGCGGTGACCCCGATCCACTCGCCGACGGGCCGCCGGTGCAGGTGGGTGACCAGATCGGTGTTGAGGAACCGCCATTCGTCGGGTTCGAGAACGGCCCCGACGCCGTTCGCGATGTCGGCCACCGACATGACCCGTTCCGCCGGAGTCATCTCCTCCCCGGAGACCAGGGGGAGGGTGGGACGGGCCCAGACGACCCCGTCGCCCGCACCGCGGATCTCCAGC
>NZ_JAALEC010000324.1:0-7599 GCF_014145205.1 Dietzia sp. DQ11-44 | reverse complement strand
TAGAAGCCGCTGTCGCGATCCACCTCCGGGAGCTCGCGCGGACGGTCGGCCGACTGCTCGACCTCGGCGGTGTCGCCGACGGCCATCCGCCAGGCACTCGCCCGGGCGACGATCCGGCCCCCCGCTTCCAGTTCCGACTCCAGCAGCTGGATCCGGCGACCGGGCCGGACGACGCGGGCCCGGGTGCGGACCTCGCCCAGCGGCACCGGGCCCAGCAGGTCCACCGTGACGCGGGCGATCCTCGTCGTCTCCGTCCGCTCGAGGCGATCCATGGCGCGGGTGAGGACGGCCGAGGGCGGAGACCCGTGCTGCAGATCCGGGCCCCAGGCGCTCACCGTGTGCGGGGTCGCCCGGAACACTTCCCAGCCGTCATCCGTGCCCAGCGGCTCGAAGTAGGCCTGCGTCATCATGTGCTCCTCGGTCCGGCGTGTCCCGCATCGGGCGTCCCCGGATCGAGAGGTATCACGCGACGCCCCGGCCATCCCGGGTACTCCGGCGGGGTACCCCCGAACGCCGGGCACAACGCCTGGTGGTTGCACCAGTCGCACAGCCGGGAGGTGCGCGGGGGGAAGATCCCGGTCTCACCCGCCCGCTCTATCTCCGCCCACAGTGAGTCGAGCTCGGTCTCGGTCTCCACGAGCGTGGCGAGATCGGGGGAGAGGGTCAGCCAGCTGCCGTTCCTGAGATAGATCAGCTTGAGTTGTGCCGGCATCACCCCGTGGATCTGCTGGTACATCAGGGCGTAGAACCGCATCTGGAACATCGCCTGAGTCTGGTAACGCGGATGTGGTGGCTTACCCGTCTTGTAGTCGACCACCCTGACCTCACCGGTCGGCGCCACGTCGACCCGGTCCAGGTACCCGTGGAGCGGGGTACCGGACGCGGTCGAGGTGACGAGGTACTGCTCACACGCGGCGGGGGAGAAGCGCCGGGGATCCTCGACACCGTAGAGCGCGGACACCAACGCGGCGACCTCCGTCTGGAACTCCGCCCGGGCGGAGAGCGGCACCACCTCGGCGCCGCCGCCGACCGCGTAGAAGTGCTCCACCGCGGCGGGGACCAGCTCCGCGGCGCGCTCCGGGGCGCGCTCCGACTGCTCCAGTGCGTACAGGTCCTCGAGCACCGAGTGGACGACGGTACCCAGGACCTGGGCGCGGGTCTTCGGTTCCGGGATCCTGTCGATCGCCTTGAGCCGGTAGAGCAGCGGGCACTGCCGGAAGTCCGCCGCCCGCGACGCCGACAACGCCAGGGGCCTGCGCTCCGGCGGGGGCACGCCCTCCGGATCGGCCGGGGAGGCCGGGGTACCACTGCCGCCGATTTCCAGGGGATCCGTCACACCTGGCAGGGTAGACAACCGGTCGGACAACCGGCCGCCGTCCCCTGGAGGTCCACTGTGCAGCGATCCGGCCCGTTCGTCATCGGCGACCGCGTCCAGCTCACCGACACCAAGGGACGCAAGTACACCGTCGTCCTGGTCGAGGGAGCCGAGTTCTTCACCCACCACGGCGCCGTCCGCCACGACGACCTGATCGGTACCCCGGAGGGGTCGATCGTCAGGTCGTCCGGGGATGCCGACTACCTGGCGCTACGTCCGCTGCTCACCGACTACGTCCTGTCGATGCCGCGCGGCGCCCAGGTCATCTACCCCAAGGACGCCGCACAGATCGTCCACGAGGGCGACGTGTTCCCCGGCGCGCGGGTGCTCGAGGCGGGCGCGGGTTCCGGCGCCCTGACCTGTTCGCTGCTGCGTGCGGTGGGCCCCGGGGGCCGGGTGTTGTCGTACGAGATCCGCGAGGACCACGCCGAGCACGCCGAGCGCAACGTCCGGACCTTCTACGGCGAACACCCCGAGAACTGGGACCTGCGGGTCGCCGACCTGGCGGAGACGTCGGTCGAGGCCCTGGGCGGACAGGTCGACCGGGTGGTGCTGGACATGCTCGCGCCCTGGGAGTGCCTGCCCACGGTGAGCGACGTGCTGGTGCCCGGGGGGGTCCTGGTGGTGTACGTGGCCACCACCACCCAGATGTCGGACGTCGTGGAGGCGCTCCGGCGCCAGGAGTGCTGGACCGAACCCCGGGCGTGGGAGTCGATCAACCGCGGGTGGCACGTGGTGGGCCTGGCCGTCCGCCCCGAGCACCGCATCCAGGGCCACACCGCGTTCCTGGTCACCGCCCGTCGACTCGCGGAGGGCGTGACCACGCTCAAGCCCAGGCGCCGGGCCGGCAAGCACTGAGTTCGGCCCGAGGAGTCGCACTCACCCGCCCCTCACGCGGCCACTCACCCCGGCGATAGGGTGGAGGCGACGACGACGAGGGTGTCGTCCGAGAGTCGGAGGGCAGGTGATCGAGGTGACCGAGGGACGTTCCCCGGACGAGCGGGGCGGCGACAGCGTGACGCTGGACCGGGTCGAGCTCGCGCGGCTGCGCAGGGCGGTCGACGAGGGGGCCCGCACGGACCGCGAGAAGTCGGTCAAGATCGACGCCCTCGGCGCCCGCAACGTCAGGCTCGCCGAGCTCCTCAAGGACTCCCGTGATCAGCTGGAGGCCCTCAAGGGCGAGGTCGAGCGCCTCGGCACACCGCCCAGCACCTACGGGATCGTGCTGCAGGAACCGACGGACGCCGAGACCGCCGAGGTCATGGCCGCCGGTCGGCGGATGCGGCTCACTCTCGCGCCCGGGGTCGACGCCTCCGTCCTCTCGGCGGGGGCCACCGTCCGGCTCAACGAGGCCATGACCGTCATCGAGGCCTGCACCGGACTCCCGGTCACGGGCGTGACCGCCGTCTTCCGGGACGTCCTGGCCGACGGCGTGCGGGCCCGCGTGGTGATGGGCAACGACGAGGAGCACGTCGTGCATCTGGCGACCGGCCTGCGCGGCGGGCGGACCGCCGATCACCCGGCTCCGGTGCGCCCGGGCGACGCGGTCCTGGTGGACCCCAAGGCCGGCGTGGCGTTCGAGGTCGTGCCCAAGGCCGAGGTCGACGAGCTCCTGCTCGAGGAGATCCCGATGGTCGAGTACTCCGACATCGGCGGTCTCGGCCCCCAGATCGAGCAGATCCGTGACGCCATCGAACTGCCCTTCATCCATCACGACCTGTACCGCGAGTTCCATCTCTCCCCGCCCAAGGGCGTCCTCCTCTACGGCCCTCCCGGGTGCGGAAAGACCCTGATCGCCAAGGCGGTCGCGCACTCGCTGGCGCTGGCCTCCGCGAAGTCGCGCGGACAGGACGTCACCGACGGCCGGTACCCCAACTCGTACTTCCTCTCCATCAAGGGCCCGGAACTGCTCAACAAGTACGTGGGAGAGACCGAGCGACACATCCGGTCGATCTTCGAGCGGGCGCGGGAGAAGGCGACCGAGGGCAACCCGGTGATCGTCTTCTTCGACGAGATGGACTCGATCTTCCGCACCCGCGGGTCGGGCATCTCCTCGGACATGGAGACCACGATCGTCCCGCAGCTCCTCGCCGAGATCGACGGCGTGGAGGACCTGCGCAACGTCATCGTCATCGGTGCCTCCAACCGGGAGGACATGATCGACCCGGCGATCCTGCGACCGGGGCGTCTCGATCTCAAGATCCGCATCGACCGGCCGGACGCCGACGCCGCGGCCGACATCCTGGCCAAGTACATCACCCCCGACCTTCGTTTCGACCCGGACGAGGTCGGTTCGACCGATGGCGCCGAGCACGTCCGGGGTCTCATCTCGCGCATCGTCGACCGGCTCTACACCAGGGACGAGTCCACGACCTACGTCCATCTGGTCTACGCATCGGGCCGCCGGTCGTCCCTGTACCTCGCGGACCTGACCTCCGGGGCGATGCTGCGCAACATCGTGGACCGGGCCAAGAAGCTCGCGATCAAGGACATCGTGCACGGCACCGGGCAGGGTCTGACGACCGACGACTTCCTCGACGCCGTCGACGCGGAGTTCGCGGAGAACACCGACCTGCCCAACACCTCCAACCCGCAGGAGTGGGCGCGTCTGACGGGCGTCCGCGGTGAACGCGTGGTCGAGGTCACCGTCCCGAGCCGGGAGGACGACCGGTGACCCCGCCCGTCCGGACAACGTCCGGCGAGAGCATGCGTGGCCGGGTGATCGGGACCGAGATCGAGTTCGGGATAGTCGCGGTGGGCCAGCCGCTGCTCAGTTCGGTGGTCACCTCGACCCAGGTGGTCAAGGCCTACACCGACCCGAGTGAGGGTTCCGGGGCGACCGACGGGACCCGCTGGGACTACGGGTCCGAATCACCCCTCCGCGACGCCCGGGGGTTCGATCTCGGCTCCGCCCGCGCCTACGACCCCAGCGAGTTCGGGGTGACCAACCGGGTACTGACCAACGGCGCACGCTTCTACGTCGACCACGCGCACCCCGAGTACTCGTCGCCCGAGGTGGACTCGCCGATCGACGCCGTGATCTGGGACAAGGCGGGGGAACGGATCATGCACCGGGCCGGCCGCGAGTCGTCCGCCGTCGAGGGCAACGCCGAGCTCAAGCTCTACAAGAACAACGTCGACGGCAAGGGCGCGTCCTACGGCGCCCACGAGAACTACCTCGTGCGTCGCGACGTCGACTTCGACGCCCTGACGATGAGCCTGGCGCCGCATCTGCTCTCCCGCCAGGTGTACTGCGGGGCCGGTCGCGTCGGCCTCGGCCAGTCCGGCGAGGAGGCGGGTTTCCAGCTCTCCCAGCGTGCCGACTACATCGAGGTCCTCACCGGACTCGAGACCACACTGCGCCGCGGGATCATCAACACCCGCGACGAGCCGCACGCCCCGGATGAGACATGGCGGCGTCTCCACGTCATCATCGGCGACGCGACGATGTCCGAGCTGGCCACCTACCTCAAGATCGGCACCACCTGCCTCGTGCTCGACGCGATCGAGGCCGGAGTCGACTTCTCCGACCTGGTCCCGGTCGACCCGGTCGAGGCGGTGCACATCATCAGCCACGACCCGACCCTCACCGCCACCGTCGCCCTGCCCGACGGACGGGAGTTCACGGGGATCGCCCTCCAGCGGGAGATCCTCGGCCGCGTCTCCGCGCTCGTCGGGGACGGCACCGGGCGTCCCGGATGGGCCGTCGAGGTCCTGGCCGAGTGGCGGGAGATCCTCGACGCGCTCGAACAGAACCCGATGTCGTGCGCCGACCGGCTCGACTGGCCGGCCAAACTCCGGCTCCTGGAGGGGTTCCGGACACGGGACTCGCTGGAATGGGACCACGCGCGACTCGCCCTCATCGACGTCCAGTACCACGACATCGACCCCGACCGCGGACTCTACAACCGTCTCGTGAGCAAGGGGGCCATGCGCAGACTGGTCACCGAGGCACAGGTGGAGGCCGCGATCACGACCCCTCCCGAGTCCACGCGGGCCTGGGCCAGGGGTCGCTTCCTGGCCGAACTCGGCGACCGCATCCACGCCGCGGGATGGGATCACGTCGTCGTCGTCGATTCCCGCGGCGACCACCGTCACGTCGACCTGGCCGACCCGTACACGGGGACCCGGGCCCACTGCGACGCCCACCCGGACTTCCTCAGCCCCGACGGCCCGCCTGTCCACTGAGCACCCCGTCCACCCCGCCCACACCGACACAGGAGCAGCCCACACCATGTCCCAGATCCAGAAGAGCGCCGGCGGCGCAGGCGAGTCGGACGACGAGGCCGGGCAGGTCGCCAAGACCGCCCAGACCTCGTCCGCCGATTCCCTCCTCGACGAGATCGACGACATCCTCGAGACCAACGCCGAGGAGTTCGTGAAGTCCTACGTCCAGAAGGGCGGGCAGTAGACAGCCATGATCCGTCGCATCGTCGGGATCGAGACGGAGTTCGGGATCACCAGCGTCGGTGGCGAGGGCTCGCGATCGCTCGGGCCCGACGAGATCGCCCGGTACTTCTTCCGGCCCGTCGTCGAGCGGTGGCGCAGCTCGAACGTGTTCCTCGAGAACGGGTCCCGCCTCTACCTGGACGTCGGCTCCCATCCCGAGTACGCGACCGCGGAGTGCGACGGCCTGGAACAGATCGTGGCCCACGACAGGGCGGGGGAGCGGATCATCGACGATCTCGCCGTCCGTGCCGAGCAGTCGCTCGCGACCGAGGGGATCGATGCCAAGGTCTACCTGTTCAAGAACAACACCGATACGGTCGGGAACTCCTACGGGTCCCACGAGAACTACCTTCTGGACCGCTCGACCCAGGTCAGGAGCATGGCCACCACCCTGCTGCCGTTCCTGGTGAGCCGCCAACTGATCTGCGGCGCGGGCAAGATCCTGCCCGGGACCCCGGCCGGGGTGGGCGTCGCGGAGGACGAGGGTCCGACATTCTGCTTCTCCCAGCGCGCCGAACACATGTGGGACGGCGTCTCGTCGGCCACCACGCGTTCGCGGCCGCTCATCAACACCCGTGACGAGCCGCACGCGGACTCGACCCGGTTCAGGCGGATGCACGTGATCGTGGGCGACTCCAACATGATCGAGACCACGACACTGCTCAAGATCGCCAGCACCCGGCTCGTGCTGGAGATGCTCGAGGCCGGCGTCGAACTGCGTCCGATGGCGATCGCCCACCCGGTCCGCGCGATCAGGGAGATCAGCCGCGACCTCACCGGAACCCGGCCGGTCGGGCTCACCGACGGCACCACGATGACCGCCCTGGAGATCCAGCGGGAGTTCCTGGCCGCCGTCCACCGCCACCTCGCTCGCGGCGGGTGGGAGCGCGACGACCGCCCGGTCGTGGAGCGATGCGTGGCCCTGTGGGAACGGGTCCTCGACGCGGTCGAGTCCGGTGACCACGACGCGATCGCCGCGGACATCGACTGGGCCGCGAAGCTCCGGCTGATCCGACAGGTACAGGACCGGACCGGGGCCGACCTCGATCACCCCAGGCTCGCCCAGATCGACCTGACCTACCACGACATCCGACCGGGACGTGGGTTGCACTCGGTGCTCGAGCGCCGCGGCCTGGTCTCACGGGTCGTGGACGACCCCGAGATCGACAGGGCCCGGCACTCCGCGCCGGAGACCACCCGCGCGGCACTGCGAGGTCGATTCATCTCCGCGGCCGCCGGGGCCGGACGCGACTACACGGTGGACTGGGTGCATCTGAAGGTCGCCGACGGCACCCTGCCCACGGTCGCTCTCACCGACCCGTTCGCAGCGGAGGACCCGCGTGTCGACGACCTCATCGCCGCGCTCGGGCGATAGCGTCCTGCCCGTGTCCACCTCCAAGTCGCAACGACTGGTCAACCTCGTCATCTGCCTGCGGTCGACCAGCGCCTACCTGTCCGCGGGCGAGATCCGCAGGATGGTCCAGGGATACGACGACTGCGAGAACGAGGCCGCCTACCTGAGGATGTTCGAACGGGACAAGCGGGAACTCCGCGACGTCGGCGTCCCCCTCGAACAGGGAGCCTCACTCGCACCGGGGTCCCCGGCCGGGTACCGGATCCCCGCCCGGGGTTACGAGCTCCCGGAGATCACCCTCACCCCCGAACAGGCCGGCGTGTTGGCCGTGGCCTCGGAGGTCTGGCGCGAGGGGGAGCGGGCCGCACGGGCGGACGGCGCGCTGGCCAAGCTCACCGCCGCGGGTATCGACCCCGTCCAC
>NZ_JAALEC010000323.1:0-2494 GCF_014145205.1 Dietzia sp. DQ11-44 | reverse complement strand
TCCCTGCGCAGATGCTGGCCACGGCCGCCAGGATCTTGCCCTGACCGGGGAGTTGGTCGACCGCCTTGCCGCGGGCCAGGACCAGGGCGTTGCGGGCGCGGGCGGCCATGAGCCACGACTGCACCAGCGCCTCACGCTCGCCCTCCGAGAGCAACTCCGCGGCGGCCGCGGCCTCGAGCGCCTCCAGGGTGGAGGTGGTGTGCAGGCCCGGCACCCGCGCCGCGTGCTGCATTGTGAGCAGCTGCGCGCACCACTCGACGTCCGCCAGGCCACCGCGCCCGAGCTTGGTGTGCGTGGCCGGGTCGGCCCCTCTGGGCAGACGCTCGGTGTCGATCCGCGCCTTCATCCGCCGGATCTCCTGCACCACCTTGGGCGGCACCCCGTCCGCCGGGTAACGGAACTCGTCGATCATGTGCAGGAAGTCCAGGCCCAGGTCGCGATCCCCCGCCGCGAACGCGGCCCGGAGCAGGGCCTGCAGTTCCCACGTCTCGGCCCACTTGGAGTAGTAGGCGCGGTAGGACGCGAGCGTCCGTACCAGTGGTCCGTTGCGGCCCTCCGGTCGAAGGTCGGCGTCGAGGTCGAGCGGGGGGTCCGACGACGGCGAGGAGAGCAGCCTGCCCACCCGTTCGGCCACCTGGACGGCCCACCGGACGGCGACGTCCTCGGCGACGCCCTCCACCGGATCGCACACGATCATCACGTCCGCATCGGATCCGTAGGACAGCTCGTCCCCGCCGAGCCGCCCCATCCCGATGTACGCGAGTCGGGCCGGCGGCGCCTGGCCCTCGGGGGCCATGTCCCTCATCACGGCCGCGAGGGACGCCTCGAGCACCGCCCGCCACACGGCGGACAGGCGCTTGCCGACCTCCGGCACGGAGACCAACCCCAGGACGTCCGCGGCGCCGATCCGGGCCAGCTCGGCCCGGCGTAGCGACCTCGCCGCGGCGATGACCTTCTCGGGGGTGCGGTGACGGGACGCCGAGGCGGACAGCGCGGAGGCGATGTCGGAGACCTTGGAGGCCACGAGCACGGGCCCCTCGGCGCCGTCGGTCAGCTCCGGGATCACCTCGGGGTTGCGGAGCAGGAGTTCGGAGACGAACGCGGAGGTGCCCAGCACCGTCACCAGGCGGCGCGCCACGATGCTGTCGTCCCGCAGGATGCGCAGGAACCAGGTGACGTCCTGGTGCTCCTCACACAGCTTGCGGTAGGCCAGCAGCCCGGCGTCCGGGTCCGGGGTGTCGGCGAGCCATTCCATGAAGGCGGGCAGGAGCAGCGCCTGGATCCGGCCGCGGCGGTTGTTCTGCCCGGCCAGGGCCCGGAGGTGCCCGAGTGCGTGGCGCGGTGCGCCGAACCCCAGTGCCGCCAGCTGCCGCTCCATCGCCTCGGAGCTCAGGGACAGGGCCTCCGCGTCGTAGGCGGCGATCGAGTCCAGCAGCGGGCGGTAGAACAGCTTGGAATGGAGCCTGCGCACCCGGCTGCGGACCTGACGGAGCTGCTCGAGCAGGACCTCCGCGGCGTCGTGCCGACTGCTGGGCCGGATGTGGGCGGCGCGGGCGAGCCAGCGGTACGCCTCCCGGTCGCCGTCCTCCGGGAGCAGATGGGTGCGCTTGTAGCGCTGGAGCTGGAGACGGTGCTCGAGAAGTCGCAGGAACTCGTAGGCGGCCACCAGGTTGGCGCCGTCCTCCCGCGCGATGTATCCCCCCGCCCGGAGCGCCCCGAGCGCGTCCACCGTGCTGGCGACACGCAGCTCCTCGTCCGTGCGACCGTGCACCAGTTGCAGGAGCTGGACCGCGAACTCCACGTCGCGCAGGCCCCCACGCCCGAGCTTGAGCTCGCGCTCCCGGAGCGGCTCGGGGACGTTCTCCTCCACCCGCCGGCGCATGGCCTGGACGTCGTGCACGAAGTCGTCCCGCTCGGAGGCCGTCCACACCAGCGGGTGCACGGTGTCGTAGTACTCGGTGGCCAGGGCCAGGTCGCCGGTCATCGGCCGGGCCTTGAGCTGCGCCTGGAACTCCCACGTCTTGGCCCACCGCCTGTAATAGGCCTCGTGCGACTCCAGCGTCCGCACCAGCTCGCCGGACTTGCCCTCGGGTCGCAGGGCGGCGTCCACCTCGAAGAAGGCCATCGAGCCGATGCGCATCATCTCCCCGGCCACCCGACCGGTCTTGGCGTCCGCGGGTTCGGAGACGAAGATGATGTCCACGTCGGAGATGTAGTTGAGTTCGCGGGCCCCGCCCTTGCCCATGGCCACCACGCCGAGGCGACAGGGCATGGGCGAATCCGGGTACACCGTGGAGACCGCCACCGCGAGCGCGGCGGTCAGCGCGGCGTCCGCGAGATCGGCGAGGCGACGACCCACCTCGGCGAACGGCAGTACCGGCTCGTCCTCGACCGTGGACGCCACGTCGTGGGCGGCCAGGAGCGCCACGTGGTCGCGGTAGGCCGACCGGAGCACGTTGACCGCGGCGCCGCCGATGACCGCGGCGCGATAGGT
>NZ_JAALEC010000322.1:0-2228 GCF_014145205.1 Dietzia sp. DQ11-44 | reverse complement strand
TTCTCGTCGATCCTCGGCTCCGAGCCCGGCACGGTCGTGCGAGACGTCGCGGACCTGGTGACGGCGACGGTCACGGGCTCACGCGAGGGGGCGTAGGCCAACACCCTCAGGTCCCCGGAGCCCTCGTCGAGGAGCTCGACCGTCGGGGCGGGGCCGGGGTCCACCTCCACCGCCGGCTCCAGGCCCTGGTCCTCCTGCGCGCTGACCGCCGCGTCCCCGGGGGAGTCCCCGCCGTCCGAGCACGCGGCCGTGGAGGCCACGAGCGCAGCGGCCAGCGCGGTAACGAGGAGTCGGCGACCGCCTCGCGTGGGTCGGGAAGGGCCGGAGGCACGGGGTGTTTGGGGGTTCACGACCCCCGAGCCTAGAGGGTCCACCCACCGGGCCACCCGGCCCCGCCGGGGGATCAGGGATACTGGACCGCATGACGGAGACCAACGGGACGCGGTCCGACGCCACGGGGACGACGCCCGGCGGTGCCGGTGCCGGCTATTTCAGGGCGGGGCCGGTGGTCATGCTGATGATCGCCGCGGTGATCGTGACGGCGGACCAGGTGACCAAGGCCCTTGCGGTGTGGGGACTCGAGGGACAGGACCCGATCCGGATCGTCGGCGACACCGTACGACTGCTCCTCCTGCGCAACCCCGGGGCGGCCTTCTCGATGGGGACCGGCTCGACCGTCGTCCTGAGCATCGTGGCGACACTGGTCGTGCTGGGATTGCTGTGGTTCTCGCGTCGGGTCCACTCCCGGTGGTGGGCGTGGGGACTCGGGTTGATCCTGGGTGGTGCCGCCGGGAATCTCGTCGACCGGTACCTCCGCTCGCCCGGGGTGCTGCGCGGACACGTGGTGGACTTCGTCTCGGTCGGGTGGTGGCCGGTGTTCAACGTGGCCGACTCGAGTCTGGTCGTCGGCGTGATCGTGGTGGCCGTCGCCGTGTTCAGGGGCGTGGAGTTCGACGGCTCGCGTGGGTTGGTGGCGGAGGACGCCGCCGCGACGGAGCGTCGTGACGGCGGGGACGGCGGCGACACCGTGGGCGGAACGCATGGGTGAGCTGCGCACCTTCCCCGTCCCGGACGGTCTCGACGGGATGCGGGTGGATGCGGGCGTCTCCCGCCTGCTCGGGATCTCCCGGACCGCGGTCGCCGACCTCGCCGGCGAGGGCAAGGTGCTGATCGACGGCCGGGCCGTGGGCAAGTCCGACAAGCTCACCGGGATGTCGTGGATCGAGGTCGAGATGCCCGACCCGCGGGCCGAACCGGCGGTGGTCGCCGAGCCGGTGGAGGGGATGGCGGTCATCTACTCCGACGCCGACCTCGTCGTCGTCGACAAACCCGTCGGCGTGGCCGCCCACCCCTCCGTGGGCTGGACCGGCCCCACCGTGATCGGGGGGCTGGCGGCCGCCGGGTACCGCATCTCCACCTCGGGGCCGCCGGAGCGCAAGGGGATCGTCCACCGCCTCGACGTGGGCACCTCCGGCCTGATGGTGGTCGCGGCCTCCGAGCGCGCGTACACGCTCCTCAAGCGGGCGTTCCGCGACCGCACGGTCGACAAGACCTACCACGCGCTGGTCCAGGGACACCCCGATCCGCTGTCCGGGACCATCGACGCCCCCATCGGCCGCCACACCTCCAACGACTGGCGGTTCGCGGTCACCTCCGACGGCAAGCACTCGATCACCCACTACGACACGCTCGAGGCGCACCAGGCCGCGACGCTGGTCGAGGTGAAGCTCGAGACCGGGCGCACCCACCAGATCCGGGTGCACTTCTCCGCCCTGCACCACCCGTGCGCGGGGGACCTGACCTACGGCGCCGATCCGGTGCTGGCGAGGCGGCTCGGGCTGGAGCGGCAGTGGCTCCACGCGGTGGGGCTCGGGTTCGACCACCCGGGCACCGGTGAGCGCGTGGACTTCGCGAGCTCGTACCCCGATGACCTCCAGCACGCGCTGGACGCCCTCCGCGCGGCGTGAGCAGGCCCCGGGGCACCGGTCGGACGACCCCCCGATCGGCCGGCCTGCGGGTCCTCAGGATCGCGGGTGTCGGGGTGGTGATCGTCCTGGCGTTGGTCGCCGTCCTCACCGCGCTGCGCACCGAGCTACCGCGCAGCCCCGGGGTGATGAGCGACGCGCTGGGCCCCGAGAACGGCGAGGTGGTCGACGACTACCTGGCGCGTGCCGCGAGCTCCCTGGGTGACGACGACGAGGACCCCGCCACCGGAGCAGACGACCACC
>NZ_JAALEC010000321.1:0-5594 GCF_014145205.1 Dietzia sp. DQ11-44 | reverse complement strand
CCGCCGACGCGGGACTCGCGCGGTTCCCCGACGACGCCGCCCTCGGCCTGTGGGCCTTCGGTGGGGACGCGGGTCTGGACGGGCGCCCGTACCGCGAGGTAGCCCCGCTCACCCGCCTCGACGCCCCCACCCCCGAGGGGAGCCACCGCGATTCGCTTGCCGGCGCCCTGGCGTCGCTCCCCGGGCTGGTCGGCGGGGGGACGGATCTCCACCGGACCGTGCTCGACGCCTACGCGGCGGTCCGGTCGGGCTACGACCCCGACATGATCAACTCGATCATCGTGATCTCCGACGGGGCCGACGACACGGTGTCGGAGCTGACCCGGGACGACTTCCTCCTCGCACTCCGGGGCATGGTCGACCCGTCCGAGCCGGTGATCGTGGTGACCGTCGGCCTGCTCGACGACGCCGACCCGGAGACCCTGGCCGAGATCGCCCGGGTGACCGGGGGGAGCAGTCATGTCGCGCAGACGACCGACGAGATCGTCCGGGTGTTCGCCGACGCCGTCGGTCGACGGGGCGGTGCCTGACCCCGACGCCGGCGCCGACCCCCCCCGGATGAGGTGGCTCCGCCCCCCGATAGGGGTGGTGTCACCACCGCGTTTGCCTCCGTCGGCCCCCCGGGGCGGATTGGCCTCGGCAAACCCTTGTGTCCCGTGTCACACTTCTCCAGTCCTAGTCTGTGAGGCGCATCACTACAGAGGTGTGGCTCGAGAGAACTGAAACGGAGGACCTCCGTGTCCCAACCAGCTGATCCCCCGGTGGGAGGATCGTCACGACGTAGCCCGGAAGCGGCTGACTTCGAGGCGATGCACTCCAGCCCGGAATTCCAGGAGTTGCGCAGCAAGTTCAGGGCCTTCGTCTTCCCCATGACGATCGCCTTCCTCGTCTGGTACTTCCTGTACGTGCTACTGGCGGTCTACGCGACCGACTTCATGGCGACCAGGGTCTTCGGGAACATCACCTGGGGGCTGATCATCGGTCTGGCGCAGTTCGTCACCACGTTCCTCATCACGTTCCTGTACATCCGGTTCGCCAACCGGGTGATCGACCCCCGCGCGGAAGCGATCCGCCACGAGCTGGAAGGTGAGGTGGCCTGATGGGCGACTGGCTGATCAACATCCGTGAGCTCACCCCGGGGGAGCAGGTCGGCTCCACTCTGCTCAACATGGTCGTGTTCGGCATCTTCATCGTCGTCACCATGACGCTGGTGCTGCGGGCGTCCAAGTCGACCAAGTCGACCAAGGACTTCTACACCGGTGGCTCCACCTTCACGGGGCCGCAGAACGGGTTCGCGATCGCCGGCGACTACCTCTCGGCGGCCTCGTTCCTGGGCATCGCCGGTGCCATCGCCATCAACGGTTACGACGGCTTCCTCTACTCCATCGGCTTCCTGGTGGCGTGGCTGGTGGCGCTGATGCTCGTCGCCGAGCTGATGCGGAACACCGGTCGGTTCACCATGGCCGACGTGCTGAGCTTCCGTCTCAACCAGCGGCCCGTCCGCATGGCCGCCGCCCTGGCGACTCTCGCGGTCTGCCTGTTCTACCTCATCGCCCAGATGGCGGGCGCCGGCGGTCTGGTCGCCCTGCTGCTCAACATCAACGATTCCACCGGCCAGGCGATCGTCGTCGCGGCCGTCGGGATCCTGATGATCGTCTACGTGCTGGTCGGTGGCATGAAGGGCACCACGTACGTGCAGATGGTCAAGGCCGTGCTGCTCGTGGGTGGCGTGCTGATCATGTGCCTGTTCGTCCTGGTGGCGGCGCGGGGCAACTTCTCGGCACTCCTCGGCGAGGCCGTCGCCAACTCGGGTAAGGACCTCCTCAGCCCGGGTCTGCAGTACGGCGCCACCGAGACCAGCAAGCTCGACTTCATCTCCCTGTCGATCGCCCTGGTCTTCGGCACCGCCGGCCTGCCCCACGTGCTGATGCGCTTCTACACGGTCCCCACCGCCAAGGAGGCCCGTCGCTCGGTCACCTGGGCGATCGCGCTCATCGGGTCCTTCTACCTGTTCACCCTGGTCCTCGGCTTCGGTGCCGCGGCAATGGTGGGATCGGACGTCATCGAGGCGGCGCCGGGTGGCGTGAACTCGGCGGCCCCGCTGTTGGCCTTCGCGCTCGGAGGGGAGATATTCCTCGGCATCATCTCTGCGGTCGCCTTCGCGACGATCCTCGCGGTGGTCGCGGGATTGGCGATCACCGCCTCGGCGTCGTTCGCCCACGACATCTACAACGGTGTGATCAAGCACGGCAAGGCCACGGAGAAGGCCCAGCTGCGCGTGTCCCGGATCACCGTCGTGGTGATCGGTGTCGCGTCCATCATCATGGGCATCGGCGCCATGGGGCAGAACATCGCGTTCCTCGTCGCCCTCGCCTTCGCCATCGCGGCGTCGGCGAACCTGCCGACCATCCTCTACTCGCTGTTCTGGAAGCGCTTCAACACCACCGGTGCGCTGTTCTCCATGTACGGCGGCCTGATCAGCACACTCGTGCTGATCGCGCTCTCGCCCGCGGTCTCGGGTGGCCCGAAGTCGATGATCACCAGTGTCGACTTCTCGCTGTTCCCCCTGTCCAACCCGGGCATCGTGTCGATTCCGCTGGCGTTCCTGCTCGGCATCATCGGCACGTTCCTCGGGAAGAAGGACGAGTTCCCGCAGAAGCGGGTGGAGATGGAGGTCCGCTCCCTCACCGGCGTCGGTGTGGAGAAGACCATCAACCACTGACCCGGCCCACCCGGGCGGAACCGATCCCGACCCGCCCGACCGCGAGACGCGGTCGGGCGGGTCGCGTCGTCGTCCCGGTGCGCCCCGGGGGTCGAACCCCGACCGACGGGAAGTCGGTGGACAAAGGGACTACCCTCGGTGACCACCACACCGATTCGGAGGCGGTCAGAACAGATGTATCCCGGACAGGACGACCAGACGCGGCGCATGGGGCAACCCGACTCGCGCGCGTATTCGCAGATGGGCGGAGACCCAGGGTACGACGAGCCCTACTCGAACGAGGCCGCTTATCAGGAGCGCCGTGAACCCCGCGGTCCCGCGATCGACGTGGGCAAGTTCCTCGGCAGCGTCGCGGCCACGGCACTCGTGGCGGCGATCGCCGGGTGGCTGATCGCCTGGGTGGTGGAGGCGGCGTTCGGCCGCTTCGGCCACCAGTGGGCGAACGGCGGCAACACCCCCACCATGTACGCGGTCTACGGGGCGGTGGCCGCGATCCTGGCCGGGCTCCTCTGGTACCTGCTGCTGGTGGGTACGGCGAACCCGCAGCAGTTCTTCTCGTGGACCGTGGGATTGCTGATCATCGCGGCGGTGGCGCTCCCGCTGCTGGTGACGGTGCCGTTCCTCGACGGGTTGGCCGCGGCGATAGTCCATCTGTTCATCGGCCTGCCGATCCTCGCGTTGACAGGGGCGTTCGCCGCGACCCTGCGACGCTGATCCCCGTGACGCACCCGAGCCCGCTGATGATCCATCAGCGGGCTCGGGTGCGTCCGGCCGGTCGGGCGGCCTACCCGTGACTCAGGCCGCGTGCCTGCAGGTCGGGCAGGAGCAGTCGTCGCACACGCAGTTCGCGCACTCGTGGCGCTCCCCGCAGTTGTCGCACGAGCACACGTTGTGGTTACAGGTCTCGCAGGTGCAGTCGGTACAGGTGCACACCGCGCAACTGTCGGTGCAGTTGTCACACGAGCAGGTGGTGCACTCGTCGTAGTGGCCGTCGTGCTCGCGGTGCAGGTGACCGTCGTGCAGGTAGTCGACGTGATCCTCGTGGACCACGGCCTCGTGACCGCAGCCGGGTCCGTGGGTGTGCGAGTGGGGCTCGGCGTTGGGGTGGTCGGTCACGGTCATCGGTGTCGCTCCTGGTCGTCGCCGGCGTGTCGCCGCCGGGCATGGCTGGCGGATGTCACGGGAGTCGCCGGATCGCTCGCGGGTCGGCACTCGTCCATGGCATGCACAGATTGTCATACGTGCATGTATTGCTGTCAACGGCGTCAGTGGTCCCGTCAGGTCTGGCCGAGAGGCGTCGTGCGGCATCCGCGGTGGTGGGGCGGGCGTCGGATGGTCGGACGCGCGCCGTGGTGCCCTCGAGAGGAATCGAACCTCCGACACCGGCTTTAGGAGAGCCGTGCTCTATCCACTGAGCTACGAGGGCGGGAACCGGGGGAGAGTCTAACTGATCCGCGCCGGTCCCGTGATCGGCGAGTTGGAGTGTCGACAGCCGGGCGGTAGGCTTGGCCGCTGGCGTCCGTGTCGTCCCCGTATCCCGGGATCGACGGACCGCCTCCGCGGGTCACCACCGGCCGCCGCGCGAGGGGGTGGGCGTCCGACAGGCCGGCAGCCCCACTAGACAGACAGAGGTATTGCCTGTGTCCACGTACACCCCCAAGCCCGGGGACGTGACGCGCGCCTGGTACGTCATCGACGCCACTGATGTGGTTCTCGGTCGACTCGCCGTGCAGGTCGCCAACATCCTCCGTGGCAAGCACAAGCCGCAGTTCGCCCCGAACGCCGACACCGGCGACTTCGTCATCATCATCAACGCCGACAAGGTCGCGATCTCGTCCAACAAGCGCGAGCGCGTCATGCACCACCGTCACTCCGGTTTCCCGGGCGGGCTCAAGTCGCAGTCCCTCGGCAAGGCCATGGACACGCGCCCCGACCGCGTCGTCGAGAAGGCCGTCAAGGGCATGCTCCCGAGCAACAAGCTCGGTCGTGCCGTCGCCTCCAAGCTGAAGGTGTACGCGGGCCCCGAGCATCCGCACGCCGCCCAGCAGCCCGTGCCCTACGAGATCAAGCAGGTGGCCCAGTGACCGACGAGAACATCACCCCCGAGGCCGAGCTCGCCGATGACACGGTGGCGGAACTCGCCGCCGAGGTCGCCGAGGACTACAGCGAGGCCGACTACGCCGGCGGTACCGACTACGTGGCCGACGCCGAGACCCAGCTGGCCCCGGTCGTCTCCTCCGGTCCGACGCAGGCGGTCGGCCGTCGCAAGGAGGCCGTCGCCCGCGTCCGCCTCATGCCCGGCTCCGGCCAGTTCACCCTCAACGGTCGCACCCTCGAGGAGTACTTCCCGAACAAGGTGCACCAGCAGCTCGTCAAGTCGCCGCTCGTCCTGGTCGAGCGCGAGGAGCAGTTCGACATCGTGGCGCTGCTCCACGGTGGTGGCCCCTCCGGACAGGCCGGCGCGCTGCGTCTGGCCATCGCCCGCGCGCTGATCCAGTACGCGCCGGACGACCGCCCGGCGCTCAAGAAGGCCGGCTTCCTCACCCGGGACGCCCGCGCCGTCGAGCGCAAGAAGGCCGGCCTCAAGAAGGCCCGTAAGGCCCCGCAGTACTCGAAGCGCTGATCTCCGCGCTCGACACCCCAGAGCAGGCGCCCGCGATCGCGGGGGCCTGCTCTGGCTCGTTTTCCAAGGGACCTCACGGCCGGGGCTATCCTTACCCGGTCCGGAACACCCACCCCCAGTGCGGTGGCGGTCCCACTACCCCGGAGGATCACGCACCATGACCCGACTGTTCGGCACCGACGGGGTTCGCGGACTCGCCAATCGGACGCTCACCGTGGACCTGGCCGTCCGCCTCGGAGCGGCCGCCGC
>NZ_JAALEC010000320.1:0-2057 GCF_014145205.1 Dietzia sp. DQ11-44 | reverse complement strand
CGGGACGCCAACACCACGCGCGTCGCTCCGGCCTCGGCGAGCCCGGCCAGCACCGGCCGCGCCGTCCCGCCGACCCCCAGGACGACCGCCGTCGGCTCCGTGGGCAGTCCGTCGAACTCGGCGAGTGCTCCGGTCACCCCGTCCACATCGGTGCAGTCGGCGAACCAGCCGTCCCCCCGCCGGACCAGGGTGTTGGCACTGCCGACGATCCGGGCGCGATCGCTGACCTCGGTCGCGTACCCGAGCGCGGCGAACTTGCCCGGCATCGTCACCGAGTAGCCCACCCGGTGTCCCGGCGAGGAGTCGACCACGGAGGCCAGACGTTCGGCATCGCAGTCGATCCGCTCGTAGGTCCATCCGTCGAGGCCGAGCGCCCGGTACGCCGCACCGTGCAGAACCGGGGAGAGAGAGTGGTCGACAGGATGACCCAACACCGCCGCGGAGCGGGGTGACGTGTCCGCGAGGCCGTCGGAGGCAGCGCCACCCGAACCGGCGTCACCCGAACCGGCGCCACCCGGACCAGCGCCGGCCGGACCGGCGCCCGCGGTGCTAACGCCCACTGGACAGGACCCCGTTGGCTATCGCCTCGCTCTGGTACCGCTCGTGCTCCGGGTACTCGTCGGCGAAGCGGGTGGTGCCCTGCATGTCGACGGTGACGAAGTACTTCCACCGGCCCTCGGCAGGGTTCTCCATCGCCCGGAGTGCATCGAGCCCGGGAGATCCGATCGGACCGTAGGGCAGTCCGTCCATGGCGTAGGTGTTCCACGGCGTGACCGCCGCACGATCGGCGTCGGTGGTGGCGATCTCCTGGTCGGCGAGGGCGTAGTTGACCGTCGAGTCGAACTGGAGGCGCATCGGCTCGTCGAGCCGGTTGAGGATCACCCGGGCGATCTTGTCGAAGTCCTCCAGCGTGCCCTCCTTCTCCACCAGGGACGCCGCGGTGACCACCTGGTACGGCGTCAACCCGATCCTCTCGGCCGAGGGGACGAGACCGGTGGCGTCGTAGGCGTCGGTCGACGAGTCGATCAGCTGCCGCAGGATCTCCAGGGGCTCCGACTGCGGGCTGACGTTGTGGACCCCGGGCGCGATCAGGCCCTCGAGACGTCGAACCGGGTCCGGGGCGCCCCGGACCTCGTTGATCGCCCAGTCGGGCACCCCGAGTTCGGTGGGGTCGGCCTGCACGGCCGCGTCGACGATCTCCTGCGGCTGGCGGCAGGTGGGTGGGGCCTCGGGGTCGTCCAGGTCCCGGAGACAGGTCGCGTCCGCGATCAGGGTGAAGATGCCCTTCTCGGTACCGCCGCCGACGACCACGGTGTCGAGCAGCCGCCCGCCGGGCTTGACGTCCATGAAACCGACCCTGTTCCGGGGATCGGCCAGGGCCTCCACCGCCGACGCGGCGCTCATCTCCTCCCGGACCTGGTAGTACCCCGGCTGGATACCCTCGACCGACGTCCCGGCCGCCGCACCTGTGAAGGCCCGGGTGCTGGCCACGGTGCCGATGTCGTACAAGCGGTCACCGACGACCCCCAGGGTGTCCCCGGGCTCGACGTGCAACAGCGCGTTGCCGGAGCCCTCGCCCTCGAAGTCGGGCGCGGCGGAGACCTCGTTGCCCGCGTTGCGGTAGACCATCACGGCGAAGGCCAGGACCACCCCGACCACGGCCGCAAGGAGAATGAACCGGGTGGTGCCACTCGTTCGTGAGCGTCCTCGTGCCGCAGACATCGTGCTCCTTAGCCAGGGGTTCAGGGAGCTGCCCGCCGGACAGCATCATGCTTGACGGGCAGTTTATCCAGCCGCGCCGGTCGACACGCCCATCATCGGCGGGCGCGCCGCGAGTCGAGCCACGCCTGCAGGAGCACCACGGCGGCGGCCTGGTCGATCACGCCCCGCTGCTGCCGGGTGTTCCGGCCCGCGCCGTGGAGCGCCGCTCCCGCCGTCACCGTGGTGAGTCGCTCGTCCACGAACTCGACATCGAGGTCGGGAGAGGCGACGGAGAGCGCTGCCACGAACGACCGCGCCATCGCCGTGGAGGCGGTGTCCCGACCCTTCAGTGAGGT
>NZ_JAALEC010000319.1:0-3475 GCF_014145205.1 Dietzia sp. DQ11-44 | reverse complement strand
GGCGGATGCGCGAGTCGTCGTTCACGTGGTCCATGTTCTCACGGGTGGTGGGGAGGTCACCGACGCCCCGGCAGCCCCCAGCGGAAGCGGGGTGGCGGGGCGAGGGGGCCGGGCGGGGGCACCGCGGGCAGACGGAGCAGTTCGTCGTAGACCGTGGCGTGGACCCGCGCCACGGCGGGGACATGGTCGATCTCGACCGGGGGCAGGTGTCCGCACTCGAGGATGAGACACCCGGTGCCCAGGGCCCGGTCGGTGAGGGTGTGCCGGAACCGCACGGCACTGATCCGGCGCAACGGCACGTCCACACACCGTCGCGTCGAGCCGGCCGGCCGGTAGAGCACGCGCTCGTCGGTCACCACGAGGTCGGTGCGCGCCCACCGCAGCGCGGGCCACAGGCCGAAGCGCAGGACAACGAGGAGGTAGATCCCCGCCACCATCGCCCAGGTCGCGGCCCGGTCCCCCGAGTGCACGACCTGCGTCTCGATGAACCCCCCGGCGATCCCGGCGAGACCGGCGCCGATCACCGTCACCAGTGCGGGGCGCACGAGCGCGCGCCAGTGCGGGTGGCTGTGGACGATCAGCGTCTCCCCCGGAGAGACGACCGAACGGACGAACCCCACGGGTCAGCCGCCCCACCGGCCGGCGGCCGGACGCACGTGGGTCACGTCCCCGGCGGCCACGGACAGCTCCCCGTCCGGGGTGACGACGACGAGGCGGCCCTCCCTGTCCACGCGTGCGGCTCGCCCTGTCCGTACGACGTCGCCCGGCAGTTCGACGCGGACCTCGGCCCCGACGGTCGAGCAGGCCGCCGAGTACTCGGCCATGAGCTCGTCCGAGATGGTCGATCCGCTCCCGCGTTCGCATCGACGCCACTGCTCGTGCCGGTGCGCCAGGGCCTCGAGGACCGCCCGTGCGACGACGTCACGGTCGGTCGTCCCACCGGAGAGGGCGAGGGAGGTCGCGTGCGGGACGGGCAGTTGCTCCCGCGTCAGTGTCACGTTGATCCCCACACCCACCACCAGCGCGGGAAGGCGCAACTCGAAGTCCCCCTCCGCGGGGACCGTCGTCATCTCCGAGAGGATCCCCGCGATCTTGCCCCCGTCGACGAGCACGTCGTTGGGCCACTTGAGCGTGGCGTCCACCCCGCCCGCCGCCACGAGTCCGTCCCGGATCGCGAGACCCGTGACCAGGGGCAGCCACCCGAACAGGGTGGGTGAGACCGAGCCGGGCCGCAGCAGGACACTCACCACCACCTGGGTCCGCGGAGGCGCCGTCCACGTGCGTCCGAGCCGCCCGCGTCCCGAGGCCTGGTACTCGGCCAGGAGCACACCGCGGTCCGCGGCGCCCAGTCCCGCTCGCCTCATCGCCTCGGCGTTGGTCGACCCGACCTCCTCCAGGACCTCGAGGGAGCTGTACGGCGCACCCGGCCTCTCGACCAGCTCCCGGCGGAGGGCATCGGCGTCGAGCGGGCGCGGCGATTCGGGTCCGGGGTCTGCGTGCACGACGTCCAGAGTAGGTCCGAACCCCGCCCGACGGCGGGGTCGGTGTCGGGGGAGTAGGCCGGGTCACGTCGCCACGGAGCCACCCGAGTCGTTAGAGTCTTACAACATGACGACTGCCTCAGAACCGGACGTGAGTGACGACGTCCAGACCGACGCTGCGACGCCCGACATCCACACGACCGCCGGGAAGCTGTCCGAGCTGCGTCGGCGGCTCGACGAAGCCCGCGCCCCGATGGGACAGGCCGCGGTCGACAGGACACACGACAAGGGCCTGATGACGGCCCGCGAGCGGATCGAGAACCTGCTCGATCCGGGCTCGTTCGTCGAGATCGACGCGCTCGCCCGCCACCGTGCCACAACCTTCGGCCTGGCCGAGCGTCGGCCGCTGGGCGACGGTGTCATCACCGGGTACGGCACCGTCGACGGCCGGAGCGTCTGCGTGTTCTCGCAGGACGCCACCGTCTTCGGCGGCTCCCTCGGTGAGGTCTACGGCGAGAAGATCGTCAAGGTGATGGACCTGGCCCTCAAAACCGGCCGGCCGATGATCGGCATCAACCACGGTGCCGGTGCCCGCATCCAGGAGGGTGTGGTCTCGCTCGGTCTGTACGGGGAGATCTTCCACCGCAACGTCCAGGCGTCCGGGGTGATCCCCCAGGTGTCCCTGATCATGGGCCCCTCCGCCGGTGGCCACGTCTACTCCCCCGCCCTCACCGACTTCACCGTGATGGTCGACAAGACCTCGCAGATGTTCGTCACCGGCCCGGACGTCATCAAGACGGTCACCGGCGAGGAGGTCACCCAGGAGGAGCTCGGCGGTGCCACCACGCACATGACCAAGTCGGGCGTCTCCCACTACACCGCGAACGACGAGCAGGACGCCCTCGACTACGTCAAGGACCTGCTGTCCTACCTGCCCAGCAACAACCGGGCCGAGGCCCCCCGGTTCCCGGTCCCGCCGACCGAGGGCGCGATCGAGGACAACCTCACCCTCGAGGACCACGAGCTGGACACGATCATCCCGGACTCCTCCAACAGCCCGTACGACATGCACGAGGTCATCTCGCACATCGTCGACGACGGCGAGTTCCTCGAGACCCAGGCGCAGTACGCCATGAACGTGATCGTCGGGTTCGGCCGGGTCGAGGGCCGCAGCGTCGGCGTGGTGGCCAATCAGCCCACCCAGTTCGCCGGCTGCCTGGACATCAAGGCCTCCGAGAAGGCCGCGCGCTTCGTCCGCACCTGCGACGCCTTCAACATCCCCATCCTGACCCTGGTCGACGTCCCCGGCTTCCTGCCCGGCACCGGCCAGGAGTTCGACGGGATCATCCGCCGCGGCGCGAAGCTGCTGTACGCCTACGGTGAGGCCACGGTCGGCAAGGTCACCGTGATCACCCGCAAGGCATACGGCGGCGCGTACGACGTCATGGGTTCCAAGCACATGGGCGCCGACATCAACCTGGCGTGGCCGACGGCCGAGATCGCCGTCATGGGCGCGTCCGGGGCCGTCGGGTTCGTCTACCGCGAGCAGTTGAAGGCCGCCGCCGCGAACGGCGAGGACGTCGACGCGCTGCGCCTGAAGCTGCAGGCCGAGTACGAGGACACCCTCGTCAACCCGTACGTCGCCGCCGAGCGGGGCTACGTCGACGCCGTCATCCCGCCGTCGCACACCCGCCTGCAGGTGGCTCAGGCGCTCCGCCTGCTCGACCGCAAGGTCGTCGAGGTGCCCGCCAAGAAGCACGGGAACATCCCGCTGTGACCGCCGCCGAGCAGCAGCAGGCCGCGGAGAACACGGCCGTGGAGAACGAGGCCACGGAGGAGAAGGCCGCGGCGCCGTTCTTCCAGGTCGTGCGCGGCAACCCCACCGCGGTCGAGGTGGGCATCCTGGCCGCCGTGCTCGCGACCGCGCAGGGTAACGCCGTCCACCAGGGTGAGTTCCCCACGGGAATCAAGGACGACTGGGGGTCCTACGAGGA